>JAFAVZ010000556.1 GCA_019242175.1 Acidobacteriota bacterium | reverse complement strand
GGGTCGTCGTCTGCGTCGGGGCGGGTGTGATGGGCGACGCGGTGGTGCTCGTTGCGACCGGGACGGGCGTGATGCGCGGCGCGGTGGTCTTCGTGGCGACCGGGACGGGCGTGGGGCGCGGAGCCGTGGTGTTCGTGGCGACTGGAGTGGACCTCGTGACGGGGGCGGGCGGCGGCGTGACACGGGCGGGCCGCAGCGTGGCCGGCGCCGGCGCAGGCTTTGCCGCGACCTTCTCCGTCTTCGCCACCTTCTCGTGGTTCGAGGCCGGCTTCTCCGCCACCTTTTCGTGCTTCGGCGCCGCCGGCTTCGGTGTCGATGTCTTCGGCTTCGACGTACCCACCTTCGTAGGCGCCGGCTTCGGCGCGGGGGTATGCGTCGTGCGCGGCTTCACCGGCGACAGCGCGGGGGGCGGCGCCGTCTCGCGTGGCGTTGTCCGTCTCGTCGTGGACGCAGGCGGCGTCGCCCGCGCCACCGTCACCGGCGGCGCCTTCACCCCGATTTTCCGGGCCGCCTCGGCGACGAGAAACCGGCGCGACTCCGTCGACGGATACACGCGCTTACCCCCGACGGTCAGCGTCTGGCGGCGTACCGCCTCCGCCCAACCCGGGTATGCGTTCAGCGTCTTGTACACATCCGCGGAGTCCTCGAAGAACGAGCCGGCGGGCGCTTCGAATTGATACGTCCAGAGGCGATCGAGATCGCCGTAGACGCGCACCGCCTCGTCGGCCACACGCTTCTCGCCGCCGGCCGGATAGCCGGTGAGCGTCGCGCGCAAACGCGCGAGCGCGTCGCGGAAGGCATCACGGTCGCCGCGTTCGGCGGCGGACTGCGTCTCCCGCAGCAGCGACTTGACGGAGGCGGTGGGCGGAGCGACGGGTGCGCGCGCAGCGGTGCGCGAAACGGGCGGCGGAGGGATCTCGGCGACGACCAGGCGCGGCGTCGAAGCGGGCGCGGTCGACGCCGTATCGCAATCAGCGGGCGCCGGACCGTTCGCCCGAGGCAGCCGCTCCACGATGGGATTGAGTTGTCCCAGCGCGGCCGCGCTCAGCGCCGACGTCATCACCAACACACCAAACTTCGTCATTCGATGGCAACGATGCTAACGCATCACATCGTCGCGTGCACTTCCTGGGGCAGGTGTTTCTTGAACAGCTTGATCAGGTCGTCCACCGCGAGCGGCTTCGCGACGTAGTCATCCACCTTGAAGTAGTCCAGCGCCTCGTTGCGATACTTCCGGTCCGTATACAGCCCGGTCATGATGATCGCCTTCGAGACCGCGGTCGCCGGATCCTCCTTCAACAGGCGGCACATCTCCCGCCCGTCGAGCTTCGGCATGAACGCATCCGACAGGATGAGATCGGGCCGATACTCATGCGCTAGCAATAATCCTTCCTGCCCGTTCGCCGCGGCGATGAAGCCGTAGCCCATCGACGTCACGACCGTGCGCACGATGAGCTGCACGTTCTCGTCGTCTTCCACGAGCAGGATCAGCGGACGCTTCACCTCGTGCGGCGAAGGATTCGATCCGGCCGCGATCGCCCGCCGCGAGCCGATCATCTTCCGCTCGAACAACGACGGCGGCGCGTCCATCCAGAAGCGCTCCCGGTACGCCGCCGGCGCCTTGCAGAAACAGCCCTGGCACTGCGGGCAGACGAGCGTGTTGTCCCGCCCGACACAGTGGCACCACTCCGCCGCCGTCGCATCGAACAGCTGCTGGCAGTTGAAGCAGCAGATCTCGTAGCCGTCGCGCGGCTCCGGGCGCGGCACGGTCGGCATCGGCTCCGGCGCCGCGCGAAGGGCGAGCATCCGCGGCTCGTCTTCCTCCTCTTCGAGCAGCTCCGCCAACGGCACGTCTTCCTCGACCTCCTCGACCTGCGCGCGATACCGCTCGTGCAGGTCCTCCTGCGGCGGGATGTCCGCCACGCCCTCGAGATGCTTCTGCAGGAGGTTGATGAGATCCGTCACGGCGACCGGCTTGGCCAGGTAGTCGTCGACGTGGAACCGCTTCAGCGCCTCGCTCCGATATTTCGTGTCGGTGTAGAGGCCGGTCATCACCACCATCCGCGTGTCGCGGAATGACGGCTCCTCTTTCAGCATCCGGCACATCTCCCGCCCGTCGAGCTTCGGCATGAACGCGTCGGAGAGGATCAGATTCGGCCGATACTGATGCGCGAGATCCAGGCCGTCCTGCCCGTTCAGCGCGTAGATGAATCCGTAGCCGAGGTTTTGGCAGACGCGCTGGACGATGGATTGGATGTCTTCGTCGTCTTCGACGGCGAGGATCAGCGGACGCGCGACGTCGTCCGGCTCGAGATTCGGAGGCAATCCCCCGGCCCGCCGCGCCTCGGAAGACTTGCGCTCGAACAGCTTCGGCGGCGCCTCGACCCAGAACTTCTCCTTGTACGCCGGCGCGGCTTTGCAGAAGCAGGTCAGGCAGTTCGTGCAGACGAGCGTGCGCTCCTTCGTGAGGCAGCTGCACCAGTCGGCTTCGACGGCGTCGAAGATGACGCGGCAGTGGAAGCACGCGACGCTGTACGACGACGCGACCGGCGCGGGCGCGGGACGGACGACGACCGGTGCAGGCGGCGGTTCCGGTCGGCGCGGCGCCGGCGTCGTCACGAGCGGGCGCGGTTGCGCGCGGCGTTCCGGAATCAACGCGCTCCCCTCGTTCATCGCCTTGTGCGCGATCTGCAGCACCGCTTCCGTGTCGTACGGACGGGTGATGAAGCTGACGTAGCGCATGAAGTCGGGTGCGACGAATCCGTACGACGACTTGCCGGTCAGATAGATCGGCAGGCTGTCGTTGTTCTCGTGGATCGAGCGGTAGACCTTCTCGAAGTCGGGCAGCTCGGAGTCGAGGAAGATCGCGTCGGGGCGGAAGCGGAACATCTCGTCGATGGCGTCGATCCAGCGCTCGACGACTTCCACTTCGACGCCTTTCGTCCGCAGCTTCGGCACGATTGTATCCGCGGTGCCGCGCCGTTTCTCGAGCAGCAGCAGCCGCGGCTTGCGCGCAACGCCGCGACGCGACGTCGACGCTTGCGGATGGTCGGTCTTACGCCGCCGCGGCGTGTCGTTCCCGACGACTTTCTTCGTGCGGAGGTTCATCCCCGTAGCGCCGCGGATCGGCTTCGGCGTCGGCCGGAACCAGCCGAGGAGGCGCTGGCCGAGGGAGGGCTTCTTCGGGGCGAGGCGGATGGCGGTTCGGCGCGCGGTGTCGTCCGCGTCTTTCTTCTGCGCCGCCGCAGCTTCCTCGGTCGCCTTGCGCTGAGCTTCCAGCGCCGCACGTTCCGCTTCCAACGCGCGCCGCTGCTCCTCCGCCGCACGTTGGTCCTCCGCCAGCTTGCGCGCAGCCGCTTCCTCCACGGCCTTGCGCTGCGCTTCCAACGCCGCACGCTCGGCTTCCAACGCGCGCCGCTCTTCCTCGAGCTTGCGCGCCGCCGCTTCTTCCGCGGCCTTGCGCTCGGCTTCGAGCCTCGCCTCCATCGCCTGGCGCTCGAGCTCCAACGCCTTGCGCTCTGCTTCGAGCTCGAGCGCGGCGGCTTCGCGTTCCGCTTCCACGCGACGGCGCTCGGCCTCCGCCGAACGTTCTTCCTCGAGCTTCCGTGCAGCGGCTTCTTCAGCAGCCTTACGCGCCGCTTCCTCCGCCCGCGCCGCTTCCCGGCGCTCTTCTTCCAGCTTCCGTGCAGCGGCTTCCAGACGACGTCGTTCTTCCTCGGCCCGCGCCGCCTCCCGCCGTTCTTCCTCGAGCTTCCGCGCGGCGGCTTCTTGGGCCGCCTGGCGCTGCGCTTCCTCGGCCCGCGCGGCCTCCCGCTGTTCTTCTTCGAGCTTCCGCGCGGCGGCTTCTTCGAGAGCCTTGCGCCGTTCGCCCTCCGCCCGCGCCGCAGCCACCTCGGCCGCCTTGCGCTCGTCCTCGACACGGCGCCGTTCCGCCTCCCCTCGCGCCTCGGCCTCCGCTGCCGCGGTCCGTTCGAACGCGACGACATTCGGTGGAGGCGGCTCGATCGTCAGCGGCGTCGGCTCCGCCTCGGCGAGCAGCGTCTTCGGCGCTCGCGGCCGCAGCATCGTGCGCACGAGAGCCACCGCCGCGAGGCTGCCGATCGCGAAGATCGTCAGCAGCCGCAGGTCGAACTCCTCGCCCCAGAACGAGGAGAGGATCGCGAGCACCGAGGCGCCGATCGCGGTGAAGCCGCCCGCCCAGCCGCCCTTCCAGGCCGCCAACGCACAAGCGCCGATGAAGGCACCGAGCAGGACGTACGGATATCCGGGAAAAAGGAGTCCGACACCGGTGGCGAGGATCACGAGATCCAACGCGATTCCGTAGCGGATGACGCGCCGTCTGGTTTCCGGGGTCATGGGATGGAGTTTTTGCTGAAGCCCTATCTCAGCGCCTGCTGAGACACGGTCCGTTCGATCTTAGCGCGATATCTCGACACATCGTCAGTGACTTCGATGAAAGGCAAGGCGCAGGCGAGCTCGCGTTTCGCGTCGTCGTACGCGCCGATTTCCCACAACGAGACGGCGTTGTAATAGCGGAGGTCTTCCTCCCCCTTCGCGAAACTGCCGAGGCGCTGGAAGGCGCGCGCGGCGCTGCGAAAATCGCTCGTGCGATACAGGCCGGTCGCCGCAGCGGCGATCGCCTCGCGCGGCGCGCCGGCCGCATTGGCCACGCGGTTGTAGATCTCGTTCGCGCGCTGCGTCTGCTCGCTCGCAGCGTAAGACTCGGCCTCGCGCAGACTGGCGATGAGGTCGCGGCGATCCTGCGCATCGTTTGCTTCCGCGACGCGCGCATCAATGGCGCGCATGATCTCGACGCGCTCGGTTCTCGTCGGGGCGGGAGGCGGCGGCACGGCAACCGCCACCGGCGCGAGCGCCGCCTGCACCGGCACCTCGGCCTGCGCGGCATCGCGCGCGAACTGTTCGTTCGGCGGCAGCATCGCGTGGGGCGTGAGCTCGGCGGCGATGCGCTCGATGTCCGCGGCGTCGGCGTCGAGCATCAGCTTCGCGTACGTCGGCTCGATGCGCTCCGCCATCCAGAGCCGCCCGATCGTGACGCGCGCATCATCCTCGTCGCCGAGGCGGTGATACGCGATGGTGAGATAGATGAAGGACTCTTCGAGCTTCGCCAGCGACGCGAACTGGCTCGTCGCGATGTATTGCTGCTTCACGGCCGGCGTGAGGTAGGCGTCGCCGGCAGCTTTCAGGTCGGTGACGGCGTCCGGCACACGGCCCGCGCGCAGGCTCTCCTTGCCGCGTTGCAGCAACGCGTCGGGCGACACGCTCTGCGCAGAGGCGAGGCTCGCCAGCATCAACAAACCAACGGCAGCAGGGATCGAGGTCCGCAAGGTTTCCTCCCGGCAGCGTCACAAAATTCCGACCTGTCTAGAGTCATTTTGCGCCATTTCAAGTTTCGGGCCGTCGTTGGTCCGCAATTGGCAGCAGCGGCCGCCAGTCGTGAACGAGAACCTCGTCCAGTACTTCCGCCGTCGTCCGGACGCTTTTCCGTTCCGCCGGGACATCGACCTCTACAACTTCCTGGCCGACGCCGTCGACGCGCCCGCCGCCACCCTCCCCATCCCGACGAAGATCTTCCTCCTCGACGAGCTCGAGCCGGCCGGCTACGGCTTCCCCGTGACGAAGGCCGAGGTGCTCGACGAGCTCGCGGCGAAGCTCGAGGAGTGGCTGGATGAAGAGATCGCCGTGCGCACGGGATCGACGACGCGCAGCATCAATCGTTCGGAGAGCCTGCTCACCGCGTATCGCACGCAGCTGGTGAAGGTCGCGCGCAACGCGCTCCACTCCAGCATCCTCGCCGACTACCACTCCGTCTTCTGGCTCATCCACTCCCAGCAGGTCGCGAAGCTCTTCACCGCCCTCCCGCGCCAGACGCTGAATCGTGCCCCCGAGTTCGGCCGCGAACGCGCCGACCAGATGAAGTACGTCGTCTACTCCGTGTGGACGCAAACAATCCGTCTGGCCCTCCCCGAGATCATCGCCCGCCAGGCCGACGAGCTCCTTCCCGACTACGACGAGAGCAAGCTGCGCTTCGTCCGGTTGATGATCGACAACCCGCTCATTGCGACCGAGGAGTTCGTGCATCCCGATTTGCGGGACTTGCGGATCTACTTCTCCGGAGCGTTGGGCCGCGACTTCGAGCAATGCCGGCGCTGGCTCACGCAGCTGAAGAAGAAGGCGGCGGAGCTGATGGAGAAAGACCGCATCTTTCGCCGCGCCCTTCTCCTCCTCGGATATCCCGACGCTGCGCCCGGCCTCCTCGCGCTCCTCGATCCTCGCGTGCAACAGCTGCTGCTCGATCATCCGTCGTACAAGGCCGAGCCGGAACAGGGCGTGTTCGACCTCTTGTCGAAGCGACTCCTCGAGTACTTCATCGTCTATCACCTGCGCCGCGGCATCGTTTGGATGCGGGTTTCCGAAGATGGAGAGAACGTCGGCGAAGACGACGACAAGCGCGTTTACTCACGCTCGCTGCGGCCGATGAACTTCGGCCGGCGCGGCGTCGTCGAGCCGATCGTCTATCGCTATGGCCTCGTGTACGACATCACGTCTTTCACGCAAACGCTCGGCGAGATCGCGCGCGGCGGGCAGCAGGACGAGCAGCAGTCGTATCGCCAGATGCTGGAGTTCCAACGCGACCTGGCCGACATCACCAAGCGCCACGGTCTCCAATTCGAAAAGTTCCTCGGCGACGGCGCCTTCTACACCTCGCGCCGCGCGACGCGCACGATCCACGCGGCGATCGAAGTGCAGCGCTTTTACGCCGCCGTGCGCGCGAAGGGCTTCGCGTTCAACAAAGGGATGCGCATCGCCCTCAACTACGGCTACTACCGGCTGCTGCCGATGCAGGTATCGACGGACGGGACGGAAATCAAGGAATTCTACGGTCCGGGGATTGTGGAGCTCTCCCGCCTCACGACGGGCAAGGCGACGAAGGAGCTGGAGGACGTGCAGCATCTCCTGCTCAGCCACGGCTACGACCAGCTCGCGGTGTGGGAGTTCTTCGCGCCGCTGTCCCGCAGCGCGACGCGCAACGAAAGCGACGTGCAGCGCGAGTTCTACGCGTACGTGAACGAGAACGGGCATCTGATGAACGAGGGGATCGTCGTGTCGATCCCGTTCCTCAAACAGCTGTCGACGGAGCTGCTCGAAGACGGCCAACGCGTGTATCGCCTCAGCACGAAGTGGGCGAGCTACGTCGGGATTCCGTCGACGACCGAGCCGGGCGCGTACATCGGCATCCGCATCCTCGGATCGGTTTCGCTGAAAGGCATCGGCAGCGCGGAAGTCGGCGAAGTCGTGCGCCTCACGCCGGACGAAGCGGAGGTCTCACTCGTCGACGAAGCGCGCCCGCTGCTGCAACTGCTCCAGCGCGAACGCCACCGCTCCGCCGCCGCGAGCGTGGCTGCGGCCTCGCCTGCATCCGACGTCGGCTCCGCGGACCTCGTCGTCTGCCAATCGAAGCTCGACACCGAACGCGTGATCCTCGTCGGCGAATGGGACCCCGTGTCCGAGGAGGTGCGCCGCCCGATCCAGCTCGACGATGTGGCCGCCGAACGCTACGGCCTCGACGTCCCGCTGACCGCCGAAAAGGTGGAGTCGCAGAGCGTCGCGTACCAGAAGCTCTACCGCAAACTGAGCCGCCTGGAGACACTGCCCAGCTTTTCCGTGCAGGCGATCCGCGACAACCGGAACTTCAGCGGGTTCATCATCGGGGCGACGGTGGAACGGCTGTAGCGATTCGACGGAAAGCGCGCCCTTGAACGTAGGGCCGGCTCTCAGCCGGCCGCAGTCAAGAATGATGCGGCGGGCGTCGCCCGCCGCTTCCGTATTTCATGGGGCCGGCTGGAGAGCCGGCCCTACATTTCGCAACCGCTCTTCCTACGCCACCGAAGTCCGCCGCCCGCTCGCACGGGCGTCGTCGCGTGCGCGGATCACGGAGATCAGACGGTTCGGCATCACGGGCTTGCTCACTACCGTCGTCACCGTCGGGAAGAGCTTGCGCACTTCGGCGAGGCCGAGGCCGGTGACCACGATGATCTTTTCGAGGATGCGGGGGTTGGTGCAGAGCAGATGCTCCATCACCTCGGCGCCGCTGATGCGCGGTAGAACGATGTCGAGGAGGACGACGTCGTACGCTACGTTCGCAAGGAGGCCGATCGCCTTCTCGCCGTCCGGCGCGACGTCCACTTCGCAGCCCTCGCTTTCGAGGAGCTGGCGGAGAAGCTCGCGGGTCACGTTGTCGTCTTCGACGACCAGGGCTCGGGTGCGCACTTACGGATTTATACCAGCAATATCGACACCAGACTAGTCCAGAAATGAGGCCGCGAGCTCGATCGCCCGCGCCGTGTTCTCTTTCTCCCGGGGACGGTAAGAATGATCGGCTCCTTCGAGCCACTCTACGTGGATGGATTTCGAAAGTTCATAGCCCGCCACGTCCTCCCGCGTGCCGAACTGATCGCGGGTTCCCTGCACGATCAGCGTCGGCGTACGCAGCGATGCGAGATGCGCCGTCCGCAGCTTCTCCGGCTTGCCGGGCGGATGAAACGGATAGCCGAGGCAGAGGAGACGGCGGACGCCGAGCTCGTCGGAGACCATGCTCGCCATCCGTCCGCCCATCGACTTCCCGCCGATCGCGAGCTCCTTCGCATCGCCCGTCAGCCGGACGGCTTCGCGCCAGGCGTCGAGCAGGATCGGCTCGCGATCCGGCACTTTCTTTCCGGCGGACAGGTAGGGAAATTCGAAGCGGACGACGCGGATACCGCGCTCGCCGAGGCCGCGGGCGATGGCGGCGAGGAAGGCGGTTTTCATCCCGCCGCCGGCGCCATGCGCAAGGATCAACGTACGCGAAGCATCCTCGGGCCCGTCAGTCAGGAAGTTCATCGACATACAATCGTCCCATGAAGTCCGCAGCCGCGTTCGTGATCTTTCTCACCGTGCCGACGTTCGCCGCGTCGCCAGCGAGCCCAACCGCGAAGCCGGCCGCGACCACGCCCGCAAAGCCGTCGGCGAAACCAGCAGCGAAGACCGCCACGGTGAAGCCGCGGCCGAAAACAACTGCGCCGAAGACCATCGCACCGCCGTCGATCGCGCACGGCAACGCGATGTTCCTCGCCTCCCTGTGCAGCGCCGGCAAACAGAAGGTCACGCTCAAGGCGCAGGCGCTCGGCACGCGATTCTTCCTCGAAGAGCCTTCCGGCGTGACGGTGTACGCGTTCGACGGCAACGGCTACCAGAAGGAGAACTTCTTCAAGGGGCTGTCGCTCGATCAGGCCGTCAAACGCTACCGCGCGCGTTAGCCTCCTCGATCGACTCGCGCACGGTGCGCAGCAGCACGTTCGTCGAGATCGGCTTTTCCAGATAGCGCGCTTTGGCCGGCAGAGCGGTGTGATTCATCACCGCCTGATTCGTGTAGCCGGACATGAACACGATTCGGATCCCGGGCCGTTTCGCGGCGATCGCCGCCGCGACGTCCTTGCCGGTCATGCCGGGCATGATCACGTCCGACAGCAGCAGCTCGATCGTCCCGTCGAAGTGATCGCTGATGGTCATCGCGTCGGCGGGCGTGCGCGCCTCCAGCACCCGATAGCCGTGCTCCTCCAGCGCCTCCCTCACCACGGAGCGCAACAATTCTTCGTCCTCGACGAGAAGAATGGTTTCCGAGCCGCGGTCCGCGCCCGCGCCATCGTCCGCGATCGTGACGGAAGCGGCCTCCGTGAAGTGACGAGGAAGAAAGATCTTGAACGTCGTTCCGCGATTCTCCTCGCTGTAAACCCACGTCTGCCCGCCGGACTGCTCGATGATTCCCCGCACGACGGCCAGCCCGAGGCCGGTCCCCTTGCCCAGACCTTTCGTGGTGAAGAACGGATCGAAGATGCGGTCGCGGATCTCCGGCGGAATACCGGAGCCGGTGTCGCTCACCACGATCGACACGTAGTCGCCCCGGCGCAGTCCGATGTGCTGATGCGCATAGGAGGAATCGACGTACACGTTGCGCGTCTCGATGATCAGCGTCCCGCCGTCGGGCATCGCATCGCGCGCGTTGATCGCAAGATTCATGATCACCTGGTGGACCTTGCCGGGATCGACGTGGATATTCCAGAGCGGCTCGAAGAGCTCCTGGCGGATCGCGATGTGCTCGCCGAGGGTGGAGCCGAGGAGTTGGACGACGGAGCTCACGACCGCGTTGACGTTCACGATCTGCGGCTCGAGCACCTGCTGCCGCGCCGCGGCGAGCAACTGCTGCGTTAGGTCGCGATTCTTCGCCGCGGCAGCGCGGATGAAATGCACCTGCTGCCGTTCCTTCTCCGATTGCAGCGACCGCAGGAGGATGTCGCAGCGGGCGAAGATGACCATCAGCATGTTGTTGAAGTCGTGCGCGATTCCGCCCGCGAGCTGCCCGAGCGACTCGAGCCGTTGCGCCTGTGCGAGCTGCGCCTCGAGGCTCCGCTTCTCCGTGACGTCGCGCGTGATCGCCGCGTAGCCGATGTGCTCCCCCGACCGGCCGTACATCGGCGTGCAGTAGACGTGCGCGAGGTAGCGGCTGCCGTCCTTGCGCGCGCCGGCGTCGTCCCATTCCGCGCCGCCGGTCTGGAGCACTTGCGCGAAGAGATCCTCGAGCGAGCCGGCGCCCGGCTCGTTCGGCGGGCGAAAGGCGTTTCCCGGTTTCCCGATCGCCTCGTCTTCGGAGTAGCCGGTCATCCGCTCCGCGCCGGAATTCCAGCTCACGATGCGCCCGTCGCGATCGAGACCGATGAGCGCGTAGTCCTTCGCGGCGTCGAGGAGGAGACGAAAACGCTCTTCGCTTTTCCAGAGCGCGTCGAGTGCCGCCGTCCGTTCCTGATGCTCCGTCACGGCGCGGCTGAGTGCGATCTCGACCGCGCGTTGCAGCATCTTCTCGTCGAAAGGTTTGACGAGGTAGCCATGCGGCGACGCCTTCTTCGATCGCTCGACCGTGTCGAGATCGCCGTGTGCGGTGAGAAAGACGACCGGGACGGGGCGGCGCTGGCGAATGAGCGTCGCCGCCTCGATGCCGTCCATCGGCCCCTTCAGACGGATATCCATGAGCACGAGATCGGGCACGTCGCGCGTGGCCATTTCCACGGCCGACGCGCCGGTTCCGGTCGTGCCGACGACCTCGTATCCCAGGCGGCGCAGCGTCGCGGCGAGGTCCATCGCCACGATCGTCTCGTCTTCAACGATCAGAATCCGGTTTCGGGGCATCCGCTCCTCTCTGTCTGGGGAAAGTGATCACGAACTCGGAGCCTTTCGCGCTCGGGTGAACGGCGAGGCGGCCGTCGAGCTGTTGCGTCAGGCCTCGCACGAGCTGCAGGCCGAGAGTCTCGGTGCGGCTGAAGTCGAAGTCGGCGGGCAGGCCGACGCCGTCATCGCTCACTCTCACCTGCAGCCACCCTGCGGCCGGCTCTTCGAAAAGGATGTCGATGCGTCCGCGCGACCTCTGCGGGAATGCGTGTTTGAGCGCATTGGAGAGCAGCTCATTGATGATGAGGCCGCACGGCACCGCGTCGTCGATGCTGAGAAACGTCGCCACGCCGGCGACTTCGAGCGTCACGCTCTCCGGCTGGATCGCCGACGAACGGAACAGCAGCTCGCCAAGGCTGCGGATGTAATCGGCGAAGTCGATGCGGGAGAGGTCGGTCGACTGATAGAGCTTCTCGTGCACGAGGGCCATGGAGCGGATGCGGTTTTCCGTCTCCTCGAACATCTCCCGCACGTTCGGATCGCCGATGCCCGCCGCCTGCAGGCGCAGAAGGCTCGAAGTGACCTGCAGGTTGTTCTTGACCCGGTGATGAATCTCTTTCAGGAGCGCTTCCTTCTCCTGGAGCGACGCCTGGATGATCTCCTCCGCGCGGCGGCGCTCGGTGATGTCGCGCACGATCGCCATCACCATGCGCCCCTGGTCGGTGACGAGCGGACTGAGGCTGATCTCGACCGGAAACTCCGTGCCGTCGCGTTTGAGACCGGCGAGGGCCCGGCCGGCACCCATCGGTCGGAGACGAGGGTCGGCGGAGTAACGGTCGCGATCGCTCTGATGCATCTCGCGAAACCGGATCGGCACAAGCATCTCGATCGGCTGACCGATCAGCTCTTCGCGCGTGTATCCGAAGAGTCTTTCGGTCTGGGAGTTGACGATGACGATTGCGGCGCTCGAGTCGACGACGACGATTCCGTCCGGCGCCGACTCCAGCAAAGCCCGGAACCGAGCCTCGGCCGCCCTCTGCGCCGTGACGTCGCGGATGATGCTCGTGACGTAAGCCTCTCCGTCCGAGTCGATCGGGCTGAGGCTGATCTGGACCAGAAACTCCTGCCCCGACTTGCGCCGCCCCCACAACTCCCGATCGAGCCCCATCGGCCGCGTGCGCGGCGCGCGCGAATACGCGGCCCGCTCGGCGCGATGGCGCTGGTAGAAACGCTCGGGAAGAAGCAGCTCGACCGGCTGCCCGAGCAACTCCTCACGGGAGTAGCCGAACATCTGCTCGCTGAGGACGTTGACGGCAACAATGGTCCCTTCCCGATCGACCACGACGATCGCATCGGGGGCAGATTCCAGAAATGCCTGAAACGACGAGTCCAACTTCTGTCCGCAACTTCTCGGAGGGACAAGAGTCCGGACTTCCCTGTCTCAATTCTTGCCTGCGGGTTTCCTCGCAGAAGGTTCGGCGTGCCTGCGCGACGTCGCTCGAAGGGCGATCCACAAACGTCGGCGGTTTCGTGTCTTTCGCCATAGGGCGCAGGAACACTCGTCCGTGCCGGATCGCCATGACCAGCTTCGTTCCCCAAGGACCATCCATCTGTACTCGCTGCCATCGGAACCCCATCCCGGCGGTCCGTGCGCTCCAGGAGCACGGATCGTGTTTCCAGTGTTTGGACATCGAGGCAGCGCTAGCCATCATCAAGGGCAGCAGGACGGCCCTCATCGTGCCGATTCTCGGACTGCTCGTCGGAATCGGAGCTTGGTTTTGGCCTCGGAATGTGGTGATTCCGAATACCACGACGGCGGCTCCGGTGCCGCAGCCTGAACCGCCCACTACGCACTCGGCGTCGCCTCCGGTGCAACCGAGCCCGACAGGAACCTTCGATCTACCGGCACCACGCGGCGACGAGGGATCGCAGACCGACAACTCCGAGACGGCATCCGCGCGAGGCGCCTCTCCCGATCCCACACCCGTCCCCGTCGAGATCAACGCAGACGTCGACCGGCAAGCGCCGCCGGTCACCACGAGTGCCGATCCCTACTCCACTACCGTGGTCGTGCGGCCGACGGTCGAGCCTCACCGCGCGCACCCCAATCACGCTCTGCAAATGGATCAGGCGCCTCTCGGCTTCCGCCCGCTTCTGAGCGGCAAATGCGTGATCGTCGAAGTCAGGATCGACGTCTTCGGCAACGCGACCGCCGCCATCAAGCACGTCGACGCGAACGTGGACGAGTACTTCATCCGCGGGATCATCAAGAATGCGACGCAACTCTGGACGCCGGCCACCGACGAATTCGGCGACTGCGTCCCCGACGTCCGGCAAATCTCGTATTGCTGGCCGTGAGGATGGCGGCTAGTACCGTTCCCGCAAGATCCCCATGTGGTGATCGGCATGTCCGGCGGTGATGTACGCCAGCGCGCGCACCGAGAACGGATACCCGCTCGCGACTCCCTGGCGAGTCCACGCTTCCGACGGCAACTCGCGGAAGAGGTCGAGCGTCGACGCGCGGATGTGCTCGAACTCGGCGACGTGGCTCTCCCACGAGCGTTCGTCGGCGCGGGCGTGCACGATCGCCTGGTCCTGCTCCCAGCCGGGAAGCGGGTCGGTGAACGTCCGGCCGAACCAGTAGGCACGCATCGCGAAGATGCGTTCCGCGTCGTTCACGTGGCTG
>JAFAVZ010000469.1 GCA_019242175.1 Acidobacteriota bacterium | reverse complement strand
CGGCCCATCGTCTCGATGACGAGCGGCGAGAGGACTGTGTCCATGCCGAACGTCTGGCCGACGATGTCCGGGAAGCTCACCGTCTGGCCGGGGGGGATGGTGGTGATCACGGCGGGCTGATCGGGCGCCGTCGGCAGCGCCAGCGAGACCGTCGCCTCGGTCCGCAGGTCGTTGCGCAGGAAAACGTCCGTGCGCCAACGCATGTCCCCCGGACCGTCCGTGCTCCCCACGACCGGCACGACCACGCTCGTCGTCACCGGCGGCTGCTGTTCCTGCCCGAGCGCGAGCAACGGGGCGCACGCGACGAGGAGCAGGATCGTTGCTTTCACCATACCGGAGACGTTCCAACGGGACGACGGTTACACGAAGTGGGGCCGGAGGACGCGCCTGCCGACCACGAGCATTTTCTGCAACGAAGTCAGCCTCAGCCGTTCCCGAACCGCCGCCAACGGATCCTTGCGCAGCTTGGCGAGCACCGTCGCGTAAACGCCGCCCATCAATAGGACGGGGAAACGCGCGTCGAAGGAAAGCTCTTTCAGCAGCGGCTCCGCGTCGCGGAAATACTGCTCGGCCCGGGCGATCTGGAACTCGATGAGCGCCTGAACTCGCTCGTTCTCGCTTGAAAGGACATTGCCAGATGTCGTAGCTCTCGCCAAGGTCGGCGAAGAAGCGGAACCTCGCGAAGGCTTGGCCGACAAGCGCAGCGGGCCGTGCCCGCTACCCTCGAACAGCTCCCGCTCGCTGACGCCGAACCGCCGCAGCTCTTCCTGCGGCAGATAGACGCGGTCGCGCTGGAGGTCGTCGCCGATGTCGCGCGTGACGTTCGTCAGCTGCAACGCCGTCGAGAGGTTGCGGCCGTAGGCGAGGGCGGCGTCCGTCTTGTAGCCGAAGATGGCGAGCGAGATGTCGGAGATCGAGGTCGCCACGAGATCGCAGTAATGCAGCAGCTCGTCGAACGTCTCGTACCGCGTTTTCACCATGTCCTGGCGGCAACCGTCGAGGAGGGCGATGAACGCGCTCTTCGGGATCGCGAAGTGCTGCAGTGCGTCGGCGAGCGCGATCGTGACGTCGTGGGTGGGCTTGCCGGCGTAGGTGAGGTCGAGCTCGTGCTGCCACGCGTCGAGTCTTGTCATTCTGAGCCGCGCAGACGGCGAAGAATCCCCCGGCAAGTGCGCTGCTGTGCCGCCTGCTCCGGGAGATCCTTCGCCCTCTTCGGGGCTCAGGATGACAGGGCCCGGTTCGTCCGCGATGTCGTCCGCGATTCGGCAGTACGCATACGCGGCGTGCACAGCGTGCTGTTTCTGCGGCGGCAGAAAGCGGAAGCCGACCGAGAAGTTGCCTCCATGCTTCCGCGTGATCCGGCGGCAGATCTCGTAAGCCTCGGCGACAGAGGTCATACCACGGGCCCCAAGGGCGGCACCTTCATCTCCGTGTCGCGGGAGCGGCACCAGTGCGCGCCGGGCTTGTGCATGCAGCGGCCGTCGTGACGCCAGACGCGGCGCACGATCGGCGCCAGGAGCCGCTTCCACCAGCGGCCCTGATGCCATCCGCTGAGATAGCGGTGGAAGTCCCTCGCCCGCGACGCCTGGCGCACGAACATCGAGAGCCCGACGTTCCCGCCGCTCTCGTAGAGGAAGCGATTCACGAGGCTCGTCTCCTGCTTCGGGCCGAGCTGCTCGCGCCAAAGCTCGTCGAAGTCGCGGTTCTCGAGGATGCTCCGCGCCGCGAGATGGCCGCTGGTGAGGGCGTAGCGGATGCCGAGGCCGAAGAGATAGTCCTGGAAGCCGGCGGCTTCGCCGACGAAACGGGCGCCGTCGCGCGTCGCGGCCTGCTTCAGATGGAAGTTCATGTACGAGTAGCCGGTGCGCGACTCGGCGGGCATCGCGAACGGATGCATGCGCTGCGCGGCGGCGAGCGAGTGCTCGTAGTACTCGTCGATTTTCTTGAAGTCCGCGACGATGGCGCAGCCGAACGTGGCGATGCCGTCGAGGATGAACATGTACGAGTAGCCGCCGGGCGACAGCTCATGATTGAAGAAGACGTCGATGCGCTCCGGCTCGTCGGTCTTCCACGTCATCTCCCGCGCCAGGCCGTCGGGCGTCGCCGGGCCGGTGGCGATGATGTCCGCCTCCTGGATCCGGCTGTTGAACACGACGTTCACGCCGAGCGCCTTCGCCTGCGCCAGCAGCCCGCGGTCCAGCGAGCCTTCCTCGGGGCCGCGGCGGATGAACCAGCCGTACGGTTTGCCGCTGCGGACGACGCGGCCGTTGCCGCGATGATCGTAGAACGTCGACCAGTCGACGCCCCGGAAGTAGAAGTTCGGCTCGATGCCGATCCGCTCCAGAAACGCGGGAACGGGCTCCTTCTCCGAGGCCGATTCGATGATCTGGAGGTCGCCGATGAAACGGTAGCCGACGTCCGGCTTCGCCTCGTGCACCTCCACGGCGCGGCCGGCGCGAGCGAGAGAAATGGCGGCTGCGAGACCACTTGGTCCCGCGCCTGCAATGCGGATGAGCCGGTCATGAGCCATGATGCCGGGGTATCTTATCGCGCAGTGTCCGAGCCGAATTCCGAGCCACCCAAACCCAAATCCGGCGGACGCGGCGGTGCCGCGGTCTTCGTCGCCGCCGGGATCTTCCTCAGCCGCATCGCCGGCCTGCTGCGCGAGCGCTTCATCGCCCACTACCTCGGGAACAGCGCCGCGTCGGATGCCTTCAAAGCCGCGCTCAAGATTCCGAACTTTCTGCAGAACCTCCTCGGCGAAGGCGTCCTCTCCGCTTCGTTCATCCCCGTCTACGCCAAGCTGATCGCGGAAAAGAAGGAGGAGGAAGCGCGCCGCGTGGCCGGTGCGTTTGCGGCCATCCTCGCGCTGGTCGTCAGCGTCACGGTGCTGATCGGCGTGCTCGTCACGCCTTACCTCATCGACTTCATCGCTCCCGGATTCCAGGGGGCGACGCGGCAGCTGACGATCCGCATCGTCCGCATCCTTTTCCCCGGCGTCGGACTTCTCGTTCTCTATGCGTGGTGCCTCGGCGTCCTGAACACGCACAAGCAGTTCTTCGTGTCGTACGTCGCGCCGGTGCTTTGGAACGCGTCGATGATCGCCGCGCTCATCGTTTTCGGGACGCGGCTGCGGGAAGGCGATCTCGCGATCGCGCTCTCGTGGGGCCACGTCATCGGCTGCGCGTTGCAGCTCGCCGTCCAAGGGCCGTTCATCTGGCGTCACGCCCGCGAGTTCCCGTTCAAGCCGCGTTTCATCGAGCCGGTCCGCGAAGTCTTCCGCAACCTCGGGCCGGTCGTCATGGGCCGCGGCGTCGTACAGCTGAGCGCCTACATCGATCAGATGATCGCTTCGCTGCTGCCGACCGGCTCCGTTGCCAGCCTTTCGTATGCGCAGACGATCTCCCTGCTGCCGGTCAGCCTCTTCGGGATGTCGGTGGCAGCCGCAGAGCTGCCTCAGATGTCGAGCAGCGTCGGCACGCAGGAAGAGATCCACGAGGCGCTGCGCAAACGGCTCGCGCGCGGCCTGCGCCAGATCGCGTTTTTCGTCATCCCGACCGTCATCGCGTTCATCGCCATCGGGCGGCTGCTTGTGGCCGGCCTGTTCCAGACCGGCAAGTTCAGCTCGGACGACACGCTGTACGTCTGGTACATCCTCCTCGGATCGACCATCGGCCTCCTGGCGACGACCCAGGGCCGGCTCTACTCCTCCGCTTTCTATGCGCTGCGCGACACGAAGACGCCGCTCTACTACGCCGCGGCGCGCGTCGCTCTGACCGGCGCGCTCGGATATCTCTTCGCGTTTCCGCTGAACTGGATGATCGTCGCGCTCATCCGCTTCGCCGGGATGCCGTTGCCGGCGGCGGCAGGGGAGGCGGGCATTGGAACCGTCGGTCTGACGGCATCCGCCGGCCTGGCCGGCTGGCTCGAGTTCCTGCTGCTGCGGCGCGGGCTGCAGAAACGGATCGGACAGATCGAGCTACCGTTCTCGTTTCAGGCGCGACTGTGGGGATCGGCGATCGTGGCCGGCATCGCCGCCTTTGCCTTCGATCGCTACGCGCTGGCCCGCATCATCCAGCGCGTGCCGTTCCGCCATATCGCCGAGGCTGGGGTGGTGGCGGGGTTTTACGGAGTGGTTTATTTCGGTGCGGCGGCCGCTTTGGGAGTGCCTGAAGTGCGGTCGACGCTGTCGCGGTTTACGAAGCGCTGAGCAAACTATTCGAAACCGAGTGCCCTGCGGGTTTGACACATCAGTACTCAGACTCCTACACTCGCGGTTGCGATAGGGGGGCAGGTTATGCGTCGACTCACAGCTATCGCACTCGCCGCAGCGCTCACGACTTTCGCCGCGTCGGCGGCCCGTGCTGATGTCGCAACGCCGGGTCTACTCTCGGTCATCGGAAGTGTCACTAATGCCGCCCGCCCCGTCGCGGCCGTCCTCGTCATCGCCCTCAACCTCCAGAATTTCGAAGCCGTCCAGACCTACTCGGCCAACGATGGCTCCTTCGCCCTCCCGCCGCTGCGCAACGGCATCTACAAGATCATCGCCGTGAAGCAGGGCTTCTCCCCGAACATCACCACGCTCGTCCCCTCGAAGCCGACGCATCGATTGACGTTGCGGATGGAGAACGAGAAACAGGCGGCTCGGAAAACTACGAACCAGGAGATCTGGGAGATCCGCGGCGTGCTGCCCGTCGACGTCCTGCACGAGCTCGACGCCCTGCTGTCGCCGGCCGACCCGGCTCAGTACAACATCCCGCGCATCCGCGGCGAGATGATGTCGATGACCGGCGTCTCGATGTCCACCACCCCCGCCTTCGCCCAAACCGCCCTCGGCGTCCAGAGCCGCATCGGCGACAACTGGCAGCTCGGCATCCGGACGAACGTCCATCGCGTCGACGATCCGACGGACGAGAGCCGCTTCGGCACCGCGCTGGCGCAGTCGAGCGTGATGTCGATGGAGCTTCGCTCTTCGCCGACCGACGCTTACCGCGTCAACTCCACGCAGAGCTGGTGGCGTTATCGCGACGCCGACTCGCCGGAAGGCAACGGCGAGGAGCGGCAGGCGGACGTCCGTTCCCACAACTTCGAGTGGGAGCATGGCGACGCGCGCGTGCAGGTCCGCTACCTCGCGCAACAGAACCTCTTCACCCAGCAGTCGCAGCTTCCCGGCTCGAACCTCATCGAGATCGCCGGCGACACGCCGGTGCTGCAGACGCAGCGTAACGACGTCGGCGTTTCTCTCCGCGTGACGCAGGAGAGCCTGCACGATGCGACGCGCGAGTCGATGCGGACCGCTGATCTCGCCGCCAACGCCAGCGTGCTCGTCGGCCGCTCCTTCGTCCTCCACTACGGCATGGCCAGCCGCCTCGGCATCGACGGCACCGAGTGGGCGCCGCGCACCGGTGCGGAGCTGAAGCTGACGAAGGACATGTCGTTCATCGCCACCGGCACGTACAAGGTCTTCGACCAAACGACCGGCACGCTGCCGCTGCCGACGATCGTCGTCTGGACGGAAGACGGCCGCGTCCTACCTCGCTACTCGTACTCGTTCGGCTTCGTATCGAAGAACGAGAACACGAACCGCTTCTCCGCGATCGCGACCGTGACGTCCGTTGACTCGCCGCTGCGCGTGGTGTTCAACGACGGCTTCGACCGCTTCTGGGACGGCCTGTACGTGGACTCCGGCGACGTGCGCCGCGACCTCCGCGTCGCCTACCGCCACGACGTCGGCAACAAGCTCGCGATCGACGTGTCATCGACCGTCGGCACCGCGACGCCGCACAATCCGACGGGGGAGAACCGGGCGAAGGTGTTCATCACCGGCGACCTGCAGTCGATCTTCTTCCCGACCGGAACTTCGCTCGCGATCTCTTTCCGCGAGATCCAACAGCCCGAAGACGAGAGCCTGCCCAGCTACGAGAGCGAACGGGTGAACATCCGGATGGCCCAATCCCTCCACCTTCCCATCGACGTGAAGCTCCTGCTCGGCATCGAAGTCGCCCGCGTGCAGAACTCGCCTTTCCTGCTCGACCCGACCGACCCCGACGGAACGTCGAAGAAGTACATCGGCGGGCTGGCGGTGAATTTCTAGGCGGCGGGCACCGCTCCGTTGCGGAAGGGGAGGAGACTCTCCAGCAACGCGCGACCGCCGGCGAGTTGCCAAACTCGACGCGCGATCGGATCGCGCAAAACTGTTCCTCCAGCGAGCAGCTCGAAAATGTGCTCGCCGTCCGCGAGGCGAATGGAGAAGCGAAGATCGGGCGCGACTCGAAAGGGTGCGGATTCCGCCGGCGGACGTTGCAACGCTTCTTCGATCGCCGTACGCAACTTCGCGACTTGATCGCTGTTCATCTTGATCGGTCGAAATCCTGAGGTCGAGATCTTGATGTCCATGTCTTCTCCGTCCACCGGCCGCAACGCCGGGCCGAACGATTGCCAAACCTCGGCGCTCGAGGCGCTCACCGCGCCAGGGAGCGCTTCATAGACGATCCCTGCATGGGTGAACGCCGCTACGCACGTCTCATTTCCTTCAGCGTGCGTGCCGGCCAGATATCCGAGGGCGCCGAGGACGCGAGCCTCAGATGTCTGTGCAAGCTCGCGAGCGACGCAGGCGCCGGCGAACTCCAATCCCGTGTTGCAGCCGGACAGGTAAATGCGCGTGTTCCGCGTGAATCCCCGAAGACGTCTGAGATTCTCCCCGAAGGTGAGCGCGTTGCCCAACCCGACGTCATTGCACTCGCCGGTATTGCCATGGGCGATGAGCTCGATCTCGTCGATCCGTTCGAAGTCGCGGTCGGACAGCCGGGCAAGAAGGTCTACCGAATCGACGAACTCGAGATACTCCCAGCCATTCGCCGGCGCCCAAACCGAGAGTCGCTTCCGTTCCGTCATCAACAACGGATCGTCATCTCGTAGGACCGCAAGGACGCGCACCTGCGCATCGTACCGCGGTCGCGCCGCGTCTACCGCTCCCGCCCCAGACCCGGCCGAATCTCCTCCATCAGCTTCGCGAACCGCATGGAGAGGCCTTTCGTCACCACGATCTGCTTGAGGTAGTTCAGCGACGTCACGGCGGCGGGGAGGCCGGAGATTGCGGTCGGGATCGACGCGAGGCGGCCGGCGAGTTGGATCGTCTTGTCTGCGGCGGTGTACTCGGTCGACAACAGGTCGTTCCGGGTCTGCCCGTGGTAGGCGAGGATGAGCAGGTAGATGTCGGCGATCAGCTCGCTGAAGCGCATCTCGCTTCCCCACGCGAAGCAATCGCCGCGGCGCACGCTCTCCAGGAACTCGGCGGGCGTGTCGCCTTTCCCGACGGTGTGCACCTTCGCGACGTGTTTCAGCGTGTGCGCATCGGAGCCGCCGACCATCGAGACGCGGCGGCCGTGGCCCTGCACGGACGTCAGGAGCTGCTGCACCATTTTGTTGTGGAACGACGCCATCGCGCCATTCAGCACCTCGAAGATGTCGAACATCTCCAGCAGCTCGGAGATGTACCGCGCCGCCACGTTCTTCATCCGATAGTTCTGGAAGAGATGGTTGATGCCGAACACCAGCCGTTCGCTCTTCATGTAGGGAACGACTTCGCGGATGTTCGGGCGGAGGCGCTGGATCTCGCGATGCTGCGCCTCGTTCAGCCCCCACACGCCGATGTGGATGCGTTGCCCGGTCTCGGGAAAGTACGACTCGACCTCTTCGCCGATGAAGAAATCGGTCATGTCCGGGTTCTTGTTCAGCAG
>JAFAVZ010000375.1 GCA_019242175.1 Acidobacteriota bacterium | reverse complement strand
AGTAGGACTCGATGGCGTCGCGGTCGGCGCTGAGCTGCGAGCGGGTGATGCCGGACGGGCGACGGAAGATGGTTCCGATGAGCGAGCTGAAGCCACCCTTCGGCGCCGTCGCGACGATGCCCGCCAGCTCCTTGTCCGAGATGCGCGCGTTGCCGCTGAAGGTGACCGCGGTGAGCTTGAACTGCTGCCCCGGATCGACGTGGAACGTCGTCACCCACGTATTCGGATCCACGAGCCGTCCCTCGGTATCGACGGCCACGTTGTAGTAGCCGCGTTGCTGGTACAGGGCGAGGATCTCGTCCGCGGCGCGGTCGACCGCGTCCTCGCTGTACGCCTGGTTGCGCGAGAACGGCAGCACGCTGCGCACGGAGCCTCGCGAGACGCCTTCGACTTCCACCTTCACGATCGGCCCGACGCTCACCTGATAGCGCAGCGTCACGGTCTTCGCTTCTTTGTCATAGGTGTAGCCGAGGTAGTCGACGTCTGCTTTGCGGTACTCGCGGCGGAGCATGAAGACGCGCATGTTGCGCGCGTCGGTGCGCGCGTCGGCGAGGACGAAGCTCTTGCCCGGACCGCGCGACATCCGCGCGATGAGGTCCTGTTGCGTGAACGGCTTCGTGTCGCCGACGAATTCGACGGTGCCGATCTTCGCCCGCGTGCCGGTGTTGACGAAGAACTCGACGTCGGCGAGGCTGCGCGGCCGTTCGAACTTCGTCTCGTAGTCGACCGACGCTTCGAGATAGCCGTTGCGGAAGAGCGCCTGCTGAATCGCCGCGGCGCTGCGCTCGACGGCGTTCAGCGAGAGGACGTCGCCGACGTGCACTTCGAGCTCGCGTTCCGCGCGGCCCTTGTCGGAGCCGTGCACGCCGTCGAAGTGGATGCGGCCGACGCGATAGTTGAGGAAGAGGCGGATGGTGACCGAGACGCCGTTGCCGTCCGGCACGGCGTCGATGCGGATGTCGCGGAAGTCGCCGGTGGCGAAGAGCGCCTTGAGCGTCGACTGCTCGGCGCGGATCGACATCGGCTCGCCGACCTTCAGCGCGACGTACTGGCCGAGCGTCTCGGTGTTGAACGTTGCGTCGGCGACGAAGTTGATTCCGGTGACCGCCGAGCCGGCGACCGGCATCACGTTGCTCGGGATCGGCGTCGGCTGTGTCGAACGTAGGGCCGGCTCTCCAGCCGGCCCCGCGCTGGTTTGAACGTTCTGATCCTCCGCCGGCCGCAGCGCGGCGAACATCGCCAACGGATTCTTGCCCCGCCCGCCGAACGTCCACTGCCCGTCGTAGCGGCGGCGGAAGCGCGCTTCCACGCGGAACTCGCGGGTGCGGATCTCGTCGCGCGTCGTGAGCAGAGTCCACTCCGGATTGATCGCCCACTCCAACACCTGGCGCGTCTTGCCGTCGCCGATGCTGTACACGACGAGCAGCGCGAGCTTCGAAGAGAGCCGCTTCTCGAACGTGACTTTCGGGCGCTGATCGCCCGTCGTGTCGAGCAGGCCGGGGTCGTACGTGAACGAGTCGGCGAACGGCAGGATCTTCTGCCCGATCGCGCTGAAGAGACTCTGGTAGAGCAGCGAACGGCCGGCGAGCGCCGCATTCGGCGCGGCTTCGCCGTAGCGATCGGAGCCTTGCGTGATGCCGCCGAATCCGAGAAGCGAGAAGAGCGTGATGTCCGAGGCCGGCGGCTCGGAAGTGATGCTCGGCGTGAAGCGATCGATCGTGCCGTTGAGGTTGATCGTCACGTCGACCGGGCCACCTTCCAGCTCGGAGGAGAGACCGCCGCCGGTGCTGGAGACGCGGCCCTCGATCGTCACGTCGAAGTAAGGGTCGATGCGGAACGGATTCTGGAAGTTGATCGAGCCGCGCACGACCTGGTAGTCGACGCCCTGAATGCGCACGCGGCCGCCTTCGTCGAGCGTGACGAGGCCGAGGACGACCGGGTTGCTGAGCGTGCCGGTGACGTCGAGCTCTGCGCTGCCGGTGACCGACGCGATGTTGTTGCGCACCGCGAGCGTTTGAGGCGCCACGACGTGCACGCGGAGATCGACGCGATCCTGCCACGACGCGGAGACGACCGGCTGCACGCCGCGCCGCGAGAGCAGCACGTTGACGAGCGACGTCTGCAGGTCGAAGTCTTTGAAGTAGAGCGCGCGCGTCACGTTCACGTCGCCCGTGACCGAGGCGCGCTCCAGATCCCCGCTGATGAGGATGTTGAAGTCCCCGGCGACGGTGAGCCCTTCGTAGTAACGCAACGCGACGTCGGTGCCCTGCAGCGAGATGCGCACGCGTTCCGGGACGATGCCGTTCACGGTGATGAAGCCGCCGGCGACGACTTCCCCGCCGCCGACCGTCGCTCGCAGCGAGTCGATGTCGATGCGGTCGCCTTTGAAGACGAGCGTTCCGTTCACGTGATCGATGAGCTGCGGGAAGCCGGCGAACTTGAACTGCGCATCCTGCAGCTCCGCGGTGCCGTTGATGCGCGGGCTGGAGAGCGTGCCGGTCACGCCGGCCGTGATGTTGATCCGCCCGTTCGCGCGCAGGTCGCGCATGAAGATCTGCAACAGTGGCGCGTCGAATCCGCCCTTGAGGCCGATGTCGATCTTCTTGTCGCCGATGATGTCCGCGTAGCCGCTCACGGTGAACGCGGAGTCTTCGCGCGCGAGCGTGAAGTCGTCGAACGTCGCGCGCCCGTTGCGCAGGCTGAACTGCAGCGGCCGCGGCGCGGAGATCGGGTTGCCGGCGACGGTGAGGTTCAGCGTCGGCACGCTGCCTTCGATCACGAGCGCCTCGATCGGCGTCAGCTTGCCGCTCAGCTTCAGGTCGACGACCGCGTTGCCGGCGGCAGGCAGCGAAGCCGTCGACGGCGACAACGCGAGGGCTTTCGCGACGTCGCTGATCGTGAGCCGCACCGTGCCGTCGACGGTCATGTCCGGACCGACCGTGCCGTTGCCTTCGATCGTGACGACGTCCGCGATCGCGCCGCGGATGATCAGCTGGCCGTTGCGGATCGCGAGGTAGATCGACGGCGGCGCGGCGTTCGGCGGCAGGTTGAGCCCCTGCAGCGTCGCGTCGTTCAGCTTCGCCTCGATCATCAGTTCCGGCTGATCGAACGTGCCCGCGCCGGTCGACGTGAAGACGAGCTTTCCGCCGAACATGCTCTGCAGCGATGCGAGCAAACCGATCTTCGACAGATCGATGGAGGACGAGTTGACGTTGTAGCTGAAGCGCTTCGTGTTGAGGTCGATCTCCGCCTCACCGGTGATCGTGCCCGCCGGCGCGGTGACCGTGACGTTCGTCGTCTTCAGCGTTCCCTTTGTGAAAGCGATATCCGCCCGCACCTCGGTCACCGGCTCGCCCATGATCGAGCCGTTGCGGACGACGATCGCGCCGGCGCCTTCGAGGCTCGCCTTCGATCCTTCGAGATGCAACGTGCCGGTGAGCTGGCCTTTGACGGGGATGTTTGCGAAGTCGAGAAACGCGGCGATGTCTTCGACCGGGAACTCGTTCGCCGCGACGTCGAGATTGAACGAGACGTTGCCGTCGCCCGGCGCCCAGTTCGTGGTGCCGTTCAACTTCACGTACGCGGTCTCGCCCTGGCGCACCGTCGTGTTCACGAACGTGACGCGTCCCGCTTCGGGCGTGCCGGCGACGAGCATGCGTCCCGTCGCGTTGCCGCGCAGCTTCAGCGTCGTGAGGTTCACGATCTGCAACGCGCGCTCGACCGGATAGTCGACCGCGTCGACGGCGAGATCGAAGCGCGGCGAAGGCCCGCGTTCCGGGAACGCGATCGTGCCGTTGAGCGCGAGCCGCTCGTTGCCGTTGCGGAACGTCGCCTTGTCAAACTGCAGCACGCTCTTCTTGCCGTCGTAGCGCAGATCGATGTCGGCGTCGCCGAGGAGAACGTTGTTGTACTTCGTGGCCGTGGAGGCGACGTGTGCGACGACGGTCGGCTCCTTCAGCGTTCCCTTCACCGTGCCGGTGATGTCGCCCGCGCCGCCGAAGCCGAGAAGCTCGAAGTCGTTCTTGTCCGCGGCGTGCGCGAAGTTGTACGCGATGCGATCGAGCTCCGCGAAGTCGTTGCTGTGGATCCGCAGCGCGAGATCGCTGTTCAGGTCTTCGATGCGCATCGAGCCGGAGAAGTTGATCGTCGACGCGTCGGTGTTCAGCGTGCCGTTCGAGAAACGGATCGTGCCCTTGTCGAGCGCGAGGTCGGTCGACCCGGCGAGCGGAATCGGATACTTCGCGTTCGAGAACGCCGTCGCGTTCTTCGCCAGCGTCACGTGGCCGCTGCCGTTGCCGTCGAGCAGCTTGTCTTTGTTCCACGCGTACTTCAGCGAGCCGGTCGCGCCGCCGCGCAGGCCGGTGCCGGTCATGCCCCAGTCGCCGAACAGCTTCTCGATCGAGACGTTGTTGAGGCGGAGGTCGACCGACATCGGATACGGCTCGGAGTAGCCGGGCAGGTCGTAGTGCGCGGAGAGCGTGCCGCCGCCGTAACGCGCGGTGTCGACGTCGAGCGCCGTCTTCTCGCCCGTCACGTTCATCTTGCCCCGCGCGTTCGTCAGCTCGTACGCATCGGCCACGATCTTCGGCGCGGCCCAGCTTCCGGTGAGCGCGAACTCGCCCTGCTTGCCGTGCAGGTTGCCGTCCAGCGCGATCGTGCCGAGGAGCGTTTTGTCGATGCGGAAGATGTCGGCGATCTTCTCCAGCCCGACCCGCGAGCTCACGCGCAGGTTGTAGACGCCGTCCGCGAGCGGATCGAGCTTGCCGGAGACGAACGCCTCGATGCCCTGCCCTTTGAGCGCGACAGAGTTGAGCTGCAACACGCCGGGGGTGAAGCGGAAGCCGCCGCGCAGGTCGACGTCGAACGGCTCGTAGTCCTGAATGCGGACGTGCACGCGCGGGCTCGTGGCCACGCCCTCGTACATGTTCTGCGCGCTCGTGATCTGGATCTGCGAGCCGAGGTTTTCGGTGACGATCGCGATCTGATGCTTGATGTCGTCGAAGCTGAATGCGCCGCCGGTGACGAACATCTGCCCGAGCTCGAGATGCACGATCTCGCGTCCCGTCGACGGGCCCGATTGCCAGCGCGGGAAATTGTGCTCGCCGTTCGGATAGACCTCGAAGTTGAGATGCGGATCGCGGATGTCGATGCGCCCGACCTGGATCTTGCGGCCCCAGAACGACTCGACGCCGCCGGTGATCTCCACCTGTCGCACCGTCGCGAAGTACTTCGCTTTGCCGTTCGGCGCGTTCGCGATGCGGATGTCGTTGAGGATGATGCGCGTGGGGCGGGAGCGAACGAAGACGACGTCGTGGATCGTGACTTCGCGTCCGAGCTTCGCCTTGAGCGTCGCCTCGATGCGCGACTTCACCAGGCCGGCGAAGCTGCCCGTGCCGAGGTACCACCAGCCGCCGCCGACGACGATGAGGAGGACGAGCAGGCTGACGGTGAAGATCCAGAACAACGCTTTGAGACAGCCCCACATCGGGCCGCGGCGCTGGCGCTCGCGGGCCGACGTGTGCCGCCCGTGCGGCGGTTGCCCTGATTCCGTTGGTTCCATGCCTGACCGTGGCTCGCCGCAGCGCTTGCTAACG
>JAFAVZ010000002.1 GCA_019242175.1 Acidobacteriota bacterium | reverse complement strand
GAAAGGCCTGCTGCGCCCGGCCCTCGAGCACTACATGACGGCGCTGGAGGTGAAGCAGGCCTACGCCGATGCGAAGCAGGACGATCTCGCGCGCAAGTTCGACGTGAGCATCACGCTCAACCACGTCGGCTTCGTCCGCGAGCGTCTGGGCGAGCTGCAGATCGCGCGCAATTTCTATCTCGCCGAGGCGGCGATTCTGACCAGTCTCTGCGAACGCGATCCGATGCAGGTCCCGTGGCGCCAGCACCTCGCCACGAATCACAACTACCTCGGCACGCTGGCCGAGGCGATGGGCGACGAGGAGGAATGCCTGCGCCGCCGCCGTGCGGACGTCGAGCTGGAGCGCGCGCTCGTACAGCTCGACCCGGCGAACATGGAGTGGAAGCGCAATCTCGCCGTGACCGAGATGCGCCTTGGGGACGTGTTGCGCCGCCAGGGCGATCTCGCCGGCGCGCTCGCAGGCAACAGCACGTCGGAGCGTCTGATGCGCGAGGTGATCGCGACCGATCCGCTGCGCGTGCCGTGGCAACGCGCGCTCGGCGTGATCCGGCTCGCTCACGCGCGGGTGTTGCTCGCGGAGAAGCAGCCGTCCGCGATCGTGACTGCCGAAGACGCGCATGCATTGCTGGCGACGGCGACGGAGTCTTCGTGGCTGCGTTATGCGGCCGAGGCCGATCTCGTACGCGGCGATGCTCTGGCGATGCGGGGCGATGAAGCCGATGCGCGCAAGGCGTGGACCCGCGCGCGGCAGACGATCGAGCCGATCGCGAGCGCGGCGACGGAGCCGACGATCCTCGACGTGTGGCTGCGGACGCTCATCCGCGACGGCGATGAAGAGGCGGCCCAGCCGGTCGCGCAGCGTCTCGCGGCGCTCGGCTATCAGCCCGCGGACCTGCAGCGATTCCTCAGGAATTAACCGCCGTTTGCAGACGGCAAGAAGGAGAGACAGATGGTTCAGCGCGTATTCGTAGTCCTCGATGAGAAGAACAATCCTGTTGCCACCCCTTACGACGTCAACCTCTGGACCGACGATCAGTACATCGGCTGGAAGCTCCTCCTGCCCGACGGCTGGTCGTGGTCGACCGATCCCAATCACGGACCGGTCGTGATGAGTGAAGACTGGTACGTGGCCGGCGGGAGCATGCCGGTGGCGTCCGGTCCGCTCAATGGCGACGCGTTGGACCGTCGCCTGTACAACGCCGTCGGACCGGGCCCGGCGAACAAGCCGACGACGTTTTCTTATGAGATGTACGTCAGCGATCCGACCGGCGCGAAGCTGCGGGTGCAGAAGAAGCCGGTCGTGAACGGAGGCGGGTCCGTCGACGTCAACGACAACATCAAAGCCGGCGATGGAGGTGGTCGCCCCATCTACAA
Source organism: Acidobacteriota bacterium (assembly GCA_019242175.1). GTDB lineage: Bacteria > Acidobacteriota > Thermoanaerobaculia > Gp7-AA8 > Gp7-AA8 > JAFAVZ01. Next base: position 12,485 of record JAFAVZ010000002.1, on the reverse strand, counting down.
GCGCGGAGAAGACGACGACTGCATGGTCGACCCCGACATCTCCAATCAGCCGCAGCCTTGAAGTGACCTCGATCCGCGTCGCGCCGGTCCGCGCAGGCCGGCGCGACGCACGCGCCGTATAATCGAAAGCTCATGTCCCTACAGCCCGAGTCCGCCGTGCGCCGCGCCTCTGCGCCGGCTGCGAGCGGCGTCCGCTTCGTGGAGACGAAGCTGCGGCCGCCGCTGGTGCGGGACGACGTCATCCACCGCGGGCGGCTCCTCGATCTCGTCCACTTCGCCGTCACGCGTTATCCCTTGACGCTGCTCTCCGCCCCGGCCGGCTACGGCAAGACGACGCTGCTCGCGTCGCTGCGGCGCAGCAGTCCCGATCTCGACGTCGCATGGCTCTCGCTCGACGAAGACGACAACGATCCGAACCTCTTCGCCGCCGCGCTCGTCTCCGCCTTGCGCCGCGTCGACCCGATCCTCGGCCAGGACGCACAGGAGCTGTTGCCGAGCATGACCGGCATCGGCCGCGCGGTGCTCGACCTCCTGATCAACGACGTGATCGAGCATCATCCGGGGCGCCTCGTCGTCGTCCTCGATGACTTCCATCGCTTGACCGAGTCGAGCATTCCGCGCGCGATCGAGTACCTCATCGACCGCATGCCGCCGCAGATGCATCTCGCCCTCGCGACGCGGCACGATCCGCAGCTGCCGTTGCCGCGCCTGCGCGTGCGGCGCCAGGTCGCGGAGATCCGCCTCGAAGACTTGCGCTTCAGCGAGCTCGAATCGGCGCAGCTGCTCAACGACGTGCTGCGCCTCAATCTCAGCCGCGAACAGATCTCGATCCTGCACAACCGCACGGAAGGCTGGCCGGCCGGTCTGAGTCTCCTCGTTGGCGCGCTCACGCGACTGCCCGCCGCCGTCGATCGCGAACAATTCCTCGGCCACCTCGCGCATCTCGACGGTTACGTCTTCGAGTTCATCGTCGGCGAAGTGTTCGAGACGGTGAGTATGGAGGGGCGACAATTTCTGCTCGACATCTCGGTGCTCGCCGAGTTGACGCCCGCGCTTTGCGCCGCGGTCACCGGCCGCGCCGACGCCGGCGCGCAGCTCGAAGCGCTCTACGCTCGCAACCTGTTCGTCGTCGCGCTCGACCAGCCGCCGACCGTCTTCCGTTTCCACGAGCTGTTCCGCGACTTCCTGCGCAAGAAGCTGACGCGCGAACAGCCGGAGCGCCTGCATGAACTGCATCGCCGCGCCGGCGAAGCGGAGCGCGTGTTCTCGCGCGCCGTCACGCATCTCATCGCGGCCGAGGCTTGGGATGAGGCGGCGCGGTTGATCGAGGAACGGGGTGAGGCGACGCTGCGCGAAGGCGCGCTCGCATCGCTCACCAGTTGGATTGATGCATTGCCGCAGGAGATCGTCGAGCAGCATCCCCGTCTCCACTATCTCCTCGGCCTCGCCGCCTGGACGCGGTTCGATCTCGGCGGCACGCTCGAACATCTCGCCGTGGCTGTCGAGGGATATGAGCGTCATCACGACCGCGACAGCCTCGGGCCGGCGCTCGTCACGTTGTCGAGCGCGTACGCGGCGGTGGGCGATTTCGAGAAGGCCGCGGAATTGAAGGCCGAGGCTTCGCAGCTCGATTTGCCGATGGGCAGCCGGCTCGCGCTGCTCGTGCAGGAGACGTGGTTCGACATGGCGGCGGGGGAGAACGACCGCGCGCTGGAGGCGTTCGACGCCGCGCTCGACATGCTCGAAGCCGTGGATGACGAGAACCTGCTGCACAAGCTCGCGCACGGTATCCATTGCCAGCTGTTCGGATTGCCCGGCGCGACTGCGCGCATCGAACGCTTCGCGCGTCTCGCCGCGCCGCACATGCATGCGGCCGCGAGCGCGCTGAAGGCGACGACGCTGACCGGCGTCGCCTGGGCCCAGCTCTGGCGCGGACGTCCCGATCTCGCCGCAGCGTCGGCCGCCGAGGCGATCAGCATCGCGGAACGGCTGGGCGGCGTGATGTCCGTCAACACCGAAGCCGGCCTGCTCCTCGCCGAGCTGGCGGCGCTGCGCGGCGATCATCGCGCCGCGGACGCCGCGCTCGACGCCGTGTTCGAAGAGCTGCGCCAGCCGCACGCGCGGCAGTTCGCGGATGCGTGGATGTCCGGCTATCTCGCCGCGCAGGGACGCATCCGGCTGTGGCAGGGACGCGTCGATGAAGCGCGCAAGATCGAGCAACGCATCCGCGTGGTCGAGCACGTGCGCGAATGGCCGATTGCACCCGTCGCGCGCGCGTTGTTCCGCGGCTGGATTCTCGCAGCTGATGGACAGGATGCCGAGGCGGATGGGGCGTTGCGGGAGGCGGCGGCGATGCCGGTGCGCATCGACTACTTCGCCGGCAGCCCGCGCGTCGCGCTCGCGTCGCTGCTCCTGCGGGGCGGACGGGCGAATGCGGCGCTTCGGGCGCTGAAGCCGTTGCTCGAAGAACACGCGACCGGCGGCACGCCCGGCGCGTTGTATTTCGAGGGACCATCGATCGCGCCGCTGCTCCAGCTCGCGCGCGAACGCGGCGTCCACGCCGATCTCGCGACGCAGGTCCTCGGGATGCTCGGGCAGTCTGTGCCCGAAACGCCGGAAGCGGTCGTGACGCCGAGCGGCGAGCCGCTCACGGCGCGCGAGCTCGAAGTGCTGCGCCTCATCTCCGCCGGCGCGAGCAACGCGGCGATCGCCGAGAAGCTCGTCATCAGCGTGCACACCGTGAAACGCCACGTCGCGAACCTGCTGCAGAAGCTCGGCGCGTCGTCGCGGGCGGAGGCGGGGGCGATGGCGCGGCGGTTACGAATCGAGTGAGCGCGTGATGACGGTGCGCAACGCGCTGGTCCCACGGTCGAGCGTGTCGAGCACTTCGTTGATCTCGTTCGCATCGAGCGCGACACGGCGGCTGATCGCGTGGCGCAGGTCGAGCCGTCCCGTCGATGCCATCTCCAGCAGCTCGACGAGCTCGCTGCGCAGGTGATCGGAGCAGCCGACGATGCTCCGTTCCTTCGCCACCAAATCGCGGTAGGGATTCAAGCTGATCGGCTCCTCGGACAACGCGACCACCATCAACCGCCCGCCCGGCCGCAACGCGCGCAAACCCGCGGTGGCGACGGCGGCGCGTCCGGTGAAGTCGATGGCGACGTCGACGTCGCGCAGCTCGCCGGCGTCCGCGAACGCCTCGGCGCCGCGACTCTCCGCGAACGCCCGTTTCTCCGGAACGACGTCGACGACCGCGACGCGTTTCGCGCCGAGCGCTTTCGCGAGCTCGAGGCCGGAGACACCGAGACCTCCGAAACCGAGCAACGCCACGGTTTCGCCCGGTTGCATGCGCGCGACGCGCAACGCGTGGAAGGCCGTGGCGGTGGAACACATCATCAATGCGGCAATCTCCAGCGGAACGTTCGCCGGCACCGGCACCGCATTGCGGTCGGGGATGTTGAGAAACTCCGCGTAGCCGCCGTCGCGGTGCTTGCCGATCATCTCTCCGCTCTCGCAGAACTGCTCGCCCGACTGCGTGCACGAACGACATTCGCGACACGTGCGCAGATAGTGCACGGCAACGCGATCGCCGACGTTCACGCTGCTCACCCCTTCGCCGATCGCGCGCACGACGCCCGCGACCTCATGCCCCGGCGTACGCGGCATCGCGACGTCGCCAAAGCCGCTGCGGTAATGCGCGTCGCTGGGGCAAATGCCGCACGCCGCAATCTCGACCGTCACCTCGCCCGCGCCGGGCGGGAGGGAGGGGAGGGAAGCCGCGGCCAACGGCTGGTTCGGAGCGACGATCTGCACGGCTCGCATGGGTTGCAGGGTAATCGAGAACGTGAGGACCGGCTTCAGCCGGTCCTGGAGCGGGCTGAAGCCCGCTCCCACGTTAGGAAGATGGCTCCTAAGAGCCATTCACCGAGCCGTCACACTCCCTGCCCAAAATGGCTCTTCGGAGCGATTTCCTGCCGGCACGAATGACCGATTTTGCGTCCGTCACGTTGTGAGGAGCTCATGAATCTGCGCAAAATTGAAACCGTTTTCATTTCCGTCGCCGTCGCCTTCCTGATGGTCGTTCTCCTGACCCGTTGCGACGACCGCGAAGCCATCGCCGCCACCATCAAGCCGGAACTGCCGGCGGAGTCCATGGTCCAGCTCCAGAAAGAGCGCGTCGACCGCGGCAAATACCTCGTCACCATCATGGGCTGCCACGACTGCCACACGCCGCTCAAGATGGGCGCGAACGGCCCGGAGCCGGACATGGCGCGCATGCTCTCCGGCCACCCGGCCGCCATCGGCAAAGTCAACGCGCCGAAGCTGGGCGAAGGCCCGTGGGTGTGGGCCGGCGTCGGCACCAACACCGCGTTCCATGGCCCGTGGGGCACCTCGTACTCCGCGAACCTCACGCCGGACCGCAACACCGGTCTGGGCATCTGGGACGAGTCGCTCTTCATCAAAGCCATCCGCACCGGCAAGCATTGGGGCACCTCGCGCCCGATCCAGCCGCCGATGCCCTGGCCGTTCTTCCGCCACGCGACGGATGAAGACCTGAAGTCGATCTTCGCCTTCCTCCGCACGCTGAAGCCGATCGAGAACCAGGTGCCGGACTACGAGCCGCCGCCCTCCGCTCCTCCCGCGAAAAAGTCCTGATTCACGGAGCCCTCAGTTCATGAACATTCTGCTCATCGGCGGTACCGGCACGGTCGGAAGCCACGTCGCCTCGGCGCTCGCGGCTCACGGCGTGCCGGTCCGGTTCCTGACGCGTTCGCGCGAGACGCTGGCCGCAGTCCAGAAGCCGCAGGAGGCCGTCCTCGGCGATCTCAACGACGCCGACAGTCTCCGCCACGCGTTCCGGGGCATCGAGTCGCTGTTCCTCGTCACTGCGCACAGCATCACGGAGACGGGGCAGGGGCTCACCGCGATCCACGCCGCGCTCGATGCCGGCGTGCGGCGCATCGTCTATCTCTCCATGGCCGTGGCGCCGGGGATGATGCGCATCCCGCACGTGTCGAGCAAAGCGCCGATCGAGCACACCCTCATCACATCCCGCATCGAATACACGATTCTGCGAGCGTCGAACCTCTTCCAAAATGACCGCTGCGTCGACGAATTCATCGTGGGCGGCACCTACCCCTCGCCGATCGGCCGCCTCGGCATACACCGCATCGACGCGCGCGACGTCGCCGACGCGGCGGTCACCGCACTCACTCTCTCCGGCCACGAACGCCGGATCTACACGCTCGGCGCGCCCGAGCTGCTGACCGGCGAGACGATCGCCGCCGCCTACGAGCGTTGCCTCGACCGCCGCGTGCGCTACGCCGGCGACGATCTCGAGCTCTGGGAGCGCACCGTCGCGACCGGAATGCCGAAGTGGAAGCGCGACGACTACCGCATCCTTTATCGCTTCTACCAGGAGCACGGCCTCGTCCTCGACTCCCGCGACTTCATGGAGCAGGAGGCGCTCCTCGGCCACGAGCCGCGCCGCTTCGGGCACTACGTCACGTCGGTGTGCCGGGAGCTGGTCGCGCAGGAGCCGGCGTTGGTGTAGTGGTGACGAACGCGCCGGCCGCGACCGTCGTCAGCGCGCCGATCACCGCATACCACGGATACGCGACCTTCGTCCCGAGCCACACGGCCGTCACGGCCGCGATGCCCGCCGTCATCCCGACGAGCGCCGAACGCGGCGTTCCGCGACGGATCGCGCCGAGCAGGAAGACGCCGAGGATCGGCCCGTTGATGAGGGAGGCGACGGCGAGCGCGGCGTCGAGCGCGGAGCGCCGTTGGTCGAGCATCGCCAAGCCGACGGCGATCTGCGCGATGCCGGCGACGACCGTCGCTACGCGCGACACGCTCAGGTAGTGCCGATCCTCGCGGCCGCGGACCATCGGCTTGTAGAGATCGGCGACGAACGTCGCGGCGATCGAGTTCAGCGACGAGGACATCGCGGCCGCGAAAATGGCGGCGATCACGAGGCCGGCGAGCCCCGTTGGCAGATGGCGGGTGATGAAGTCGGGGAACACCTGATCCGAGCCCGCGAACGGCGCGCCTTTGTAGAACGCGAAGAGGAGCACGCCGATGAAGAGGAAGCCGATGAACTGCGCAAGCACCACGGCGCCCGAGGCGAGGAGGGCGATCGAGGCTTTGCGCGCGGAGCTCGTGCAGAGATAGCGCTGCACCAGGTACTGATCGGTGCCGTGCGTCGACATCGTCAGGAAGCAGCCGCCGATCACGCCGGCCCAGAAGACGAACGGCCGGTCGAGCACGAATGAGAAATCGAAGACCCGGAACTTGTCGTGTTGGCGACCGAGGGCGATGGCGGTTTCGAGGCCGCCGGGGATCTTCTGGATCAGCACCACCGCGGCGCCGATCGCGCCGGCGATGTAAATGAAGAGCTGCACGACTTCGATCCAGACCACCGCTTCCATCCCGCCCTGGAACGTGAAGACGATCATCACGATCCCGAGGGCGACGATCGAGACCTGGATGGCAGTGGAGATGTCGGCGGAGGCCTGGAAGGCGCGGTAGACGGCGCCGAGGACGATGGCAGTGAGGAGGAGGCGGACGCCGTCCGCGATCGTGCGCATCGTCAGGAACAGCGTCGCGGCGAGCGCCTTCACCCGCGCCCCGAAGCGATGCTGGAGCAGCTCGTAAACGGTGACCAGGTCGCCGCGGAAGTAGGCCGGCATGAAGAGCAGACAGATGACGACGCGGCCGCAGAGGTAGCCGAAGACGAGTTGGAGGAACGTGAAGTTGCCGTTGCGGGCGTAGGCGATGCCGGGGACGGAGATGAACGTGATGGTCGACGTTTCGGTGGCGACGATGGACGCCGAGATCGCCCACCACGGGACGTTGCCACCAGCCAGGAAATAGCGGCTCGTGGTCTGTTGCCTACGCCCGAACCACGCGCCGGCCAGCACGACCGCGGCGAGATAGGCGGCGATGATCACGAGATCGATGGCGGACAAGCGGCCGCATTGTACGTTCGGTCCCGATACAATTCGCGCGGATGCCCCTCACAACATGGCTGCCGTGGAGCGTGCTCAGTCTCGCACTGTTCGGCCTTGCCGCGGCCATCTGGGGACGACAACGGGCGTCGCGCGTAGCGGTACTTTTCTGCGCGATGATCGCGTTCGTCGCGATCTGGTTTGCCGCGTTTGCGTTGCTGTTCGCGTCGCGCACCGTGGAAGACGCGAACGAGTGGGCCCGCCTCTCACTGGTCGCCGTCGCATTTCTTCCGGCCGCCGTTTACGAATTCACGACCACGGCATTGCGTCTGCGCCGGCGCACGGCGGCAAACGCATTTTGGTGCATTAGCGCTTTATTTGCGGCTTTCATTATCTTCAATGACTGGGTGATGAGCGGGCTTCACCATTTTTCGTGGGGTTGGTACCCCCGATTCGGTGTGCTCGGAATTCCATTTGTAACGTGTTATGGCATCGCCTTGACGATCAACCTCGTCGAGTACGTGCGCCAGTACCGGGAAACGTCCGATCCGGAACGTCGGGCGCGCATCCGCGACCTGGTCATCGCGTTCCTCATCGTCTATTGCTCGGCCGTCGATTTCCTGCCGATGTTCGGCATCAACGAACGGCCGGTCGGGTACATCCCGATTTTGGCGTTCATCATCTTCGCCGCGCAGAATATCCGCGCCCACCGCCTGCGCTCGATCACCGCCGCGCGCGCGGCGCGCGAGATCCTGGAGACGATGGCCGACGCGCTGTTCGTGCTCGACGCCGACGGCCGCATCCGCGTCATCAACGACGCCGCCCGCAACCTCTTCGGCTACGGCGAGGCAGACATCCTCGGCAAATCCATCGACGTCCTCTGCGAGCTCGACGCGACCGGCTCGCGCACGCTGCGTGGCCTGCGCGGCGCCGTGCGCGACGAGGAGCGCGTCTTCATCAGCCGCAACGAGGAGCGCATCGACGTCAGCATCTCCGTCTCCGCCGTCCACGAGGACGAAGTAGAGGAAGGCTCGGTCGTGATCGTGCGCGACATCCGGGAGCGCAAACGCGCCGAGGCGGAGCTGCACGAGCTGATCGAACAGCTGCGGCTGAGCAACGCCGAGCTGGAGGATTTCGCGCACGTCGCCTCCCACGATCTGCAGGAGCCGCTGCGCAAGATCCAGGCGTTCGGCGACCGCCTGCGGATGCGTTGCGGCGCGGCATTGAACGAGGAGGGGCTGGATTACCTGCTGCGCATGCAGAACGCCGCGCAGCGTATGCAGCGATTAATTAATGACCTATTGGAGTTTTCCCGAATTACGACCAAGGCTCAGCCTTTCGTGACTGTCGATCTCGACCGCATCGCGGCGGACGTCGTGCACGACCTGGAAGTGCGTCTGCACGAGACGGGCGGGGAGGTGCGGATCGGCAAATTGCCGGTCATTGACGCCGATCCGCTCCAAATACGGCAGCTATTACAGAATTTGGTCGGGAATGCATTGAAGTTCCATAAGCCGGGAATTCCGCCCATAGTCGAGATCGTGACGGGCATCACACATGCAGAACGCGGCCACGGGAACGGCCGTTGTGAGATCATCATCCGCGACAACGGCATCGGATTCGAAGAGCAGTACGCAGAGCGCATTTTCACGATGTTCGAGCGGCTCCACGGCCGCGCGCAGTACGAAGGTACCGGCATCGGTCTCGCGATCTGCCGCAAGATAGTTCAGAGGCATCACGGGGAAATCTCAGCTCGCAGTACACCGGGAGCCGGTGCGACGTTCGTCATCACGCTTCCCATCCGGCAGTGAACCTTTCAGCCAGCGCTCGTACACATGCCTGACGCAGCACGCCCCATCACGATCCTGCTCGCCGACGATGACGAGGAAGATCGCATGCTCACCGCCGACGCCCTGGCCGAGAGCCGCGTCGTCAACGACCTCCGCGTCGTGGAAGACGGCGAACAGCTCCTCGACTATCTCTACCGCCGCAACGCCTACGCCGATCCCGGCTCCGCGCCGGCGCCGGGCCTGATCCTCCTCGACCTCAACATGCCCCGCAAAGACGGGCGCGAGGCGCTGAAGGAGATCAAGGCCGATCCCGAGCTGCGCCGCATCCCGGTCATCGTCCTCACCACCTCGAAGGCGGAGGAGGACATCTACCGGACGTACGACCTCGGCGCCAATTCCTTCATCTCCAAGCCCGTCCAGTTCACCTCGCTCGTCGAGGTGATGAAACAGATCCAACGCTACTGGATCGAGATCGTAGAGCTGCCGAGGGACCGGAAATGATTGCCGACGTCGAGACGCAAACGGTCCACGTGCTGCTCGTCGAGGACGACGAAGACGACTACGTGCTCACTCGCGCCCTGCTCGCGGAAAGCCGCCGCCTCCGCTTCGACCTCGACTGGGCCAGCTGCTACGAAGACGCGATCGCGAAGATCGCCTCGAATCACTACGACCTCTATCTCCTCGACTACCGCCTCGGCGAGCACGACGGCCTGCAGATCCTCCGCGAGGCCAAATCCCTCGGCTGCAACCGGCCGATCATCCTGCTCACCGGCCAACGCGATACCGATCTCGACGTCGCGGCGATGGAAGCCGGCGCCGCCGACTACCTCATCAAGGGGGAAGTCGACGCGCAGCTGCTGGAGCGCTCGATCCGCTACGCGCTCGCCCAGGGCCGCACGCTCGAGGCGCTGCGCGAGAGCGAGGAGCGGTATGCGCTGTCCGCGCGCGGCGCGAACGACGGGCTGTGGGTGTGGGACCTTCAGAAGAACACGGTGTACTACTCGCCCCGCTGGAAGCAGATGCTGGGCGAAGACGAAGATGTCGTGGGCGACTCGCCCGACGAGTGGTTCTCGCGCGTCCATCCCGACGATCTCTCGCTGCTGCAGACGGCGGTGTCGAACCACCGCGTCGGCGTGAGCTCGCACATCGAGATCGAGCACCGCATGCGCTGCCGCGACGGCAGCTGGCGCTGGATGCTCAGCCGCGGCCTCGCCGTGCGCGACACGAACGGCGTGGCGATGCGCATCGCCGGCTCGCAGACGGACATCACCGATCGCAAGCTCGCCGTCGAGCGCCTCACGTACGACGCGTTCCACGACTCGCTCACCGGCCTCCCGAACCGGGCCCTCTTCATGGATCGCCTCGGCCGCGCCATGGAAGCGACGCGCCGCCATCAGGAACGCCTCTTCGCCGTGCTGTTCCTCGATCTCGATCGCTTCAAGGTGATCAACGACTCGCTCGGCCACACGTTCGGCGATCGGCTGCTGATCTCCGTGGCGGCGCGTTTGCGCCAGGTCATCCGTTCCAGCGACACGGTCGCGCGCCTCGGCGGCGACGAGTTCACCGTGCTGCTCGAAGGGATCGAGTCGGTGACGGATGCCGTGCGCACCGCGCAACGCATCCACGAGGCGCTGCAGGTCGCGTTCTCATTCGATGAACGGGAGATCTTCACGACCGCGAGCATCGGTATCGCCCTCAGCCCGACCGGCTACGACCGCCCCGAGGACGTGCTGCGCGATGCGGACATCGCCATGTACCGGGCGAAGGCTCGGGGGAAGGCGCGGCACGAGGTCTTCGACAAGACGATGCACGACCGCGCGGTGAAGCTGCTCCAGCTCGAGACCGCGCTGCGCCGCGCGATCGACCGCGACGAGCTGCGCGTGCACTACCAGCCGATCGTGTCGCTGCTCAGCGGGAAAATCATCGGCTTCGAGGCGCTGCTGCGTTGGCAACGCGGCCAGAGCCTCATCTCCGCCGACGAGATCGTGCCGGTGGCCGAGGAGACGGGGCTGATTCTGCCGATCGGGGAGTGGGTGCTGCACGAGGCGCTGCAACAGCTGCGGGTGTGGCGCGCCGCCGATCCGAACCGCGACCCGCTGCACATCCACGTGAATCTCTCGCCGCGGCAGTTCCTGCATCCGAATCTTTTCTCGCAGGTGGAACGCGCGCTGGTGGCGACGACGGTCGATCCGCAGACGCTGCACCTCGAGGTGACCGAGAGCGTGCTGATCGACAACGGCGACGCGGCGGCGACGCTGCTGCGATCGCTCAGCGACGCCCGCATTCGCCTCAGCCTCGACGACTTCGGCACCGGCTATTCGTCGCTCTCGACGCTGCGCCGCTTCCCGTTCGACATGATGAAGATCGACCGCTCGTTCGTGGGCGACGGCGACGGCAACCGCTCCGACGAGATCGTGCGCACGATCGGCAACCTAGCCCGCGTCCTCGGCATGGAGGTCACGGTGGAAGGCCTGGAAAGCGCCGACCAGGTGAAACGGATGCGCACGCTCGGCATCGACTACGCGCAAGGCTTCTACTTCTCGAAACCGCTCGACGCCGCCGGCGCCACGATGCTGCTGGATCGGGTCGATCTGCTGGGGTGAGCGGGACGTTCGCGGTCGTCGGCGCGTTCGCGATCGCTGGGCACGGCCTGGCGCTTTACGGGGATGTGCTCACCGGCAACGCCCGCAACGGCGAGCTCGTGATGCGGCCCGACGGTACGCCGCTGCCGATCCGCTCCGTCGAGATGATGGATCTCCGCGCCGAGCGGAAAGCGCACGCCGCACTCGTCTTCCGATTCGAGGATGTGACGCTGGAGGAGTTGCGCGCACTCGATGGAACGACGGTGCCCATCCAACCCGCCGAGTAGCTCCCGTCATCTCCAACCCTCAACTCTCAATCCTCAATCCGCCCCACGGGCGAAGACGCGGAGCTTCCCCGGCTAACGGTTGATGGTCGTGCGCGGCGCTTCCAACTGCGCGACGCGTGTCTCCTGCTTGGCCGCGGTCTGCGGCTCATCGAGGCGCTCGACCGAGACGACGGCATAGCGGCTCGCCAGATCTTCATCGATGAGCGGATGCGGTCCGGTACAGGTCGCGCCGGTCGTGATGCAGACGCCGGTCGCGTCATCACAGGTCGGGAACCCTCCCGACGCCGCGATGGTGCACTTGTCGAGACGACATTTACGGCAGTGATCCGCCATCGCCGCCGGCGCTGCGACAGTCGCGATGGCGAGGACGAGAACGACGAGAAGAAGCATGCGTTTGGTCATGACGATCTCCTTTTGTGGGGTCCGGGCAGCCCCGCGTCTCGTCATAGATTATAGGATGGATTGCCGTAAAAACGGAATCCTCAATCCTCAATCCTCAATCCTCAATCCTCAATCCTCAATCCTCAATCCTCAATCCTCCCGCGTCGTCCCCAGGTCCCGCAGCAGCCCGTCGCGGATGTCGTACACCCAGCCGTGAATCGTGAGCGTCTGGCCGCGGGCCCACGCGTCGCGCACGATCGTCGTGTTGCTCACGTTCGACACCTGCTCGATCACGTTCAGCTCGCAGAGCCGGCGATGGCGCGCCTCCTCCGACGCCAGCGCGTCGAGCTCGGCCTGGTGCTTCTTCCGCGGGTCCTGCACGTGGCGGAGCCAGTTGTCGATGAGGCCGAGGCGGTCGTCGCGGAGGGCGGCGAGGACGCCGCCGCAGCCGTAGTGGCCACAGACGATGATGTGCCCCACCTTCAGCACGTCGAC
>JAFAVZ010000535.1 GCA_019242175.1 Acidobacteriota bacterium | reverse complement strand
ACGGCTGTGTCGCGGCCGTTTCAGGTGAAAGGTCCCTGAGAAAAGATCAACCCGCCGATACGGCTCCAATCGCGTGGAAGGAGGGACAGCCTTCAAAAAGGATCTTGAGGATCTTGGGGATCACTGGGATAGAGCTCGCGACCATGGTTCGCTCTTTTATCCCAAAGATCCCCGAGATTCCCAAGATCCCCAATTCAGAAGCTGTCCCACTCGACCCGCGCGCGGAGTCGTCGGAAACAAAGAGAGCTCGCTGTGATCCAGTCACAGAGAGCCCTCCTCGGCGCACAGGGATCCTTCGGCGCTCCGCGCCTCAGGATGACGATTGCTCGACTACATGTTGCGCCGGTACTGTCCTCCAACCGAGAACAGTGCCTGGCTGATCTCGCCGAGCGTGCAGACCTTCGTCGTCTCCATCAACTCTTCGAAGACATTGCCGTTGTGCAGCGCCACCTGACGGAGCTTCTCCAGCGCGGTCGAGCCATCCTTCACATGGCGTTTGTGCACTGAATCGACCGTCGCGATCTGGAACTCCTTCTCGTCTTCCGTCGACCGGATGACTTCTTTCGGCAGAATCGTCGGCGACCCTTCCTTCGACAGGAACGTGTTCACGCCGATCACCGGCAACTGACCCGTGTGCTTCAGCTGCTCGTAGTAGAGCGACTCTTCCTGGATCTTGCCGCGCTGGTACATCGTCTCCATCGCGCCGAGGACGCCGCCGCGCTCGGAGATGCGGTCGAACTCCTTCAGCACCGCCTCTTCGACGAGATCCGTCAGCAGCTCGATGATGAACGACCCCTGCAACGGATTCTGATTCTTCGCGAGCCCGAACTCGTGATTGATGATCAGCTGAATCGCCATCGCGCGGCGCACGCTCTCTTCCGTCGGCGTGGTGATCGCTTCGTCGTACGCGTTGGTGTGCAGCGAGTTCGTATTGTCGAAGATCGCGTACAACGCCTGGAGCGTCGTCCGGATGTCGTTGAACGAGATCTCCTGCGCATGCAGCGAGCGGCCGCTCGTCTGCACGTGGTACTTCAGCATTTGCGAACGCGGCGCACCGTTGTACTTCAACTTCATCGCCTTCGCCCAGATTCTGCGAGCGACGCGACCGATCACCGCATACTCCGGATCGGTGCCGTTCGAGAAGAAGAACGAGAGGTTCGGCGCGAAGCTGTCGATCGGCAATCCGCGCGACAGATAGTACTCGACGTACGTGAACCCGTTCGCCAGCGTGAACGCCAGCTGCGAGATCGGCGTCGCGCCCGCCTCGGCGATGTGGTAGCCCGAGATCGACACCGAGTAGAAGTTGCGGACGTTGTTCTTCGTGAAGTACTCCTGGACGTCGCCCATGAGCTTCAGCGAGAACTCCGTGGAGAAGATGCAGGTGTTCTGCGCCTGATCTTCCTTCAGGATGTCCGCCTGCACGGTGCCGCGCACCTGCGAGATCGTCTCGGCCTTGATCTTCGCGTAGACGTCCGCCGGCAGCACCATGTCGCCGGTAACGCCGAGCAGCATCAGTCCGAGGCCGTCGTTGCCTGGCGGCAGCTCGCCGTTGTAGCGCGGACGCTCCTGGCCGAGTGCCTTGAAGTGCGCGTCGATCGTCGCGTTGACCTGGTCGGTGAGACCGTTCGCGGCGATGTACTTCTCGCACTGCTGGTCGATCGCGGCGTTCATGAAGAAGCCGGTCAGCATCGGCGCGGGGCCGTTGATCGTCATCGACACCGACGTCTTCGGATCGGCGAGATCGAAGCCCGAGTACAGCTTCTTCGCGTCGTCGAGACAGCAGATCGACACGCCGGAGTTGCCGATCTTGCCGTAGATGTCCGGACGACGCGCCGGATCGTTGCCGTAGAGTGTGACGGAGTCGAACGCCGTCGAGAGACGATGCGCCGGCAGGCCCATCGACACGTAGTGGAAGCGGCGGTTCGTGCGCTCTGGTCCGCCTTCACCCGCGAACATGCGCGTCGGGTCTTCGCCTTCGCGCTTGAGCGGGAAGACGCCGGCCGTGTACGGGAACGAGCCCGGCACGTTTTCCTGCAACGTCCACTTGAGGATGTCGCCCCAACCCTTGAACGTCGGCAGCGCGACTTTCGGAATGTGCTGGTGCGAGAGCGACTCGCTCGTCAGCGGCAGACGAATGTCCTTGCCGCGCACCTGATAGACGAATTCGTCGCCCGAGTAGGCTTTCTGCGTCTCAGGCCACTTCTCGAGCACTTCGAGATTCTCGCCGGCGAGCTGACGCTGCAATTCGGTCTTCTTCTCACGCAGCGGAAGGGCTGTATCCGAGAGGAGCGCCTCGGTCTCCGTGACTGATTGCAGTTTCTGCGCGATCCTGCTCTGCTCTTCCGTCCACTGGTTGTAGCGGCGAATCGTCTCCGAGATCTCGGCGAGATAGCGATTCCGCTCGGGCGGAATGATGTTGATCTTCTCCGACTCGTCCATCGGCGCATGCAACGACGAGCTGAAGTCGGCGCCGGTCTTTTCGGCGACGCGATCCATGAGCATTCGATAAAGGCGCGTCGTGCCCGGATCGTTGAACTGCGACGCGATCGTGCCGACGACCGGCATCTCGTCCACGCCCTTCGTGAACTGTTTGTGGTTGCGCTGGTACTGCTTGCGCACGTCGCGCAGCGCGTCGAGGGCGCCGCGCTTGTCGAACTTGTTGAGCGC
>JAFAVZ010000532.1 GCA_019242175.1 Acidobacteriota bacterium | reverse complement strand
TCCTCACGGTCGTCTGGCCGTACCTCGAGAAGCTGTCGAAAGAAGGCGAGATGGGGCGCCGCAAGATCAACCAGTACACGCGCTACGGGACGGTCGCGCTCTCGATCGTTCAGTCCCTCGGCGTGGCCTTCTGGCTCAAGGCCCAGGCCGCTCCGGGCGGCGCGCCGCTCGTGCCGACGCACATTCAGGACGCGCTGTGGGGCGTCCGCTTCCAGATCATGACCGTGCTCACGCTGACCACGGGAACGTCGTTCATCATGTGGCTCGGCGAGCAGATCTCCGAGCGCGGGATCGGCAACGGCATCTCGCTGATCATCTTCGCCGGCATCGTCGTCAACCTGCCGCACGCCGTATTCACCACGATCGAAGACATCCGCAACGGCACGCACAACCTGTTCGCGATGCTCTTCCTGGTCGTGTTCATGGTCCTGGTCGTCGCGTTCGTCGTCTTCATGGAACGCGCGCAGCGCCGGATCCCGGTGCAGTACGCGAAGCGCGTCGTCGGCCGCAAGGTCTACGGCGGCTCGAACACGTACCTCCCGCTGCGCGTGAACACGGCGGGCGTCATCCCGGTCATCTTCGCCTCGTCGATCCTGGTCATCCCGACGACGCTGGCCTCGATGATCAAGACGCCGTGGGCCGTGGCCATCGGCAACCAGCTGAAGGTCGGCGAGCCTCTCTATTACCTGCTGCAGATCATCGGCATCATCTTCTTCGGTTACTTCTACACGTCGATCGTCTTCAATCCGGTCGACACGGCGGACAACATGCGCAAGTACGGCGGCTTCATCCCCGGCATCCGCCCGGGCAAGAAGACGTCCGATTACATCGACCGCGTGCTGACCCGCATCACGTTCGTGGGCTCGGTCTACCTGGCCGCGGTCTGCATCCTGCCGGAGTTCCTCATCGCCGGCGTGCACGTGAATCAGCTGCCGTTCGGCGTCGGTGCGTGGCTCGACCGCGTGCTGCCGGTGTGGATCACGGAAGGCATGGGCTTCAACTTCTACTTCGGCGGCACTTCGCTGCTGATCGTGGTCGGCGTGGCCATGGACACGATCCAGCAGATCGAGTCTCAGTTGGTGATGCGCCACTATGACGGCTTCATGAAGCGGGGCCGCATCCGCGGACGCCGAGGGTAAGACGTGAAGAAGATCATCTTCATCGGGCCGCCGGGGAGCGGGAAGGGGACGCAGGCGAAGCGGCTGGCGAGCCGGTTCGAGATTCCGCACATCTCGACCGGCGACATGCTGCGCGAGGCCGTCAACGACGGAACCGAGCTCGGCCGCGAGGCCGCGCCGATCATGGCGTCTGGCGGACTCGTGCCCGACGACCTGATGGTCGGAATCGTGAAGGACCGGCTGGCGAAGAAAGACGCCCAAAGCGGCTTCATCCTCGACGGCTTTCCGAGAACGCTGGTCCAGGCCGAAAAGCTCGATGCGATCGTCGGGAATGGGACCGAGGGTGTCCGCGTTCTCCAACTGCTCGTCCCAGACGAGGCAATCGTGAAGAGAATCGCACTTCGCCGTTCCTGCGCGCAGTGCGGCGCCATCTACCATTTGGAGAATAACCCTCCGGCGAACGGCAGCGTCTGCGATCGCTGCGGCGCGGAGGTCGTTGCTCGTGCAGACGACAACGAGACGGCAGTACGCACGCGGCTGGAAGCGTTTCACAGACAAACGCTCCCCGTTGCGACGTTCTACAAGTCGAAGAGTGTGTTGCGGGAAGTCGACGGGGTAGGTCCCGTCGATGAAGTCTTTGAACGGATCGAAAAGTCCCTCACGTAAATGCTCGACCGAATGAAAGGCCCAGTGCTCAAGAGCCGCGAAGAGATCGCGGTGATGGACCGTGCGAACCGCGTGGTGCTCGAGATCCTCGACATCATGGGGAACATGGTCAAGCCGGGCGTGACGACGGCGCAGTTGAACGCGGTGGCGGAAGAAGAGCTGGCCAAACGCGGCGCGAAGAGCCCCTTCAAGGGCTATGCGCCGATGGGCCTGCCTCCTTACCCCGCCGTCCTCTGCTCCTCGGTCAACGACGTGATCGTGCACGGTATCCCCAATCGGGCCAAGCTGCAGGAGGGCGACATCGTCGGCCTCGACTTCGGCTCCATCCTCGACGGGTTCGTCGGCGATGGCGCCGTGACGCTCGCGGTCGGGAAGGTGACGCCGCGCGCGGAAGAGCTGTTGCGGACGACGAAGGAATGCCTCGATCTCGCGATCGAGGAGATGCGCCCGGGCCGCCGGCTCGGCGACATCGGCGCAGCGGTGCAGGAGCACGCGGAGTCGCGCGGCTTCCACGTCATCCGCAACTTCGTCGGCCATGGGATCGGGCGGAAGATGCACGAAGAGCCGCAGGTCCACAATTACGGCAAACGCGGCCGGGGGCTGGAACTGAAGGAAGGGATGGTCTTGGCCATCGAGCCGATGCTCTGCGAGATCGGCCCGAAGCTGCGCTCGCGGTTGGAGCGGGCCGGCGCGGGCGGAATGATGCAGGACGTCCGGACCGACAATGACGGCTGGACGGCTCGCACGGTGGACGGCACTCTGGCCGCCCACTTCGAGCACTCCGTCGCGGTCACCGCGAACGGACCGATGGTTCTGGGCAGATAGGCCGGGAATGCCCGGCGGTTTTCTTGGATAGGAAGAGACTAAAACAGGAGCTGCATGTCGAAAGAAGAAGCGATTGAAGTGACTGCGACCGTCCTCGAGACGTTGCCCAATGCGATGTTTCAGGTCGAGCTGGAGAACAAGCACAAGGTCCTGGCCCACATCTCCGGCAAGATGCGCAAACACTTCATCCGCATCCTTCCCGGAGACAAGGTCCTGGTGGAACTGTCGCCGTACGACCTGACGCGGGGTCGCATCATCTACCGCTACAAGTGAGCTAAGAACATGAAAGTCCGTTCATCAGTCAAGAAGATCTGTACCAAGTGCAAAATCGTCCGCCGTCAAGGCGTGATCCGCATCATTTGCGAGAACCCCAAGCACAAGCAGCGTCAGGGCTAGGTCAGGAGCACAGAGAATGGCACGAATTTCAGGCGTCGACCTCCCGCTCAACAAGCGAGTGGAAATCGGTCTGACCTACATCTACGGCATCGGCCGCGCGCGGTCGAACGACATCCTCGGCAAGGCGCAGGTCGGCAAAGACGTGCGCGTCAAAGATCTCACCGAGGATGATGTGCGGAAGATCCGGCAGGTCATCACGGACGAAGGGAAGGTCGAGGGCGATCTCCGCAAGGACATCGGCCTGGACATCAAGCGGTTGATGGAGATCAACTGCTACCGCGGCATGCGTCATCGCCGTGGCCTCCCGGTGCGCGGCCAGCGCACGCACACCAACGCGCGCACCCGGAAGGGCCCCCGCAAGGGCGCCGTCGCGGGCAAGAAGAAGGCGACCAAGAAGTAGCGCGCGGCTCCCGGCCGAACGCTGACAAGAGGACAGGAACCAAATGGCAACTGCAAGAGCACCGAAAGCGGGCGCGCGTCGCGCCGGAACCAAGCGCAAGGAACGGAAGAACGTTCCGCACGGCGTCGCCTCGATCGCGGCGACCTTCAACAACACCATCGTCGCCATCACCGATCCGGTGGGGAACGTCCTCTCCTGGTCGAGCGCCGGCCGCATCGGCTTCAAGGGCTCGCGCAAGGGCACGCCGTTCGCGGCTCAGGTCGCGGCTCAGAACGCGGCCCAGCTCGCGCAGGAGCACGGTCTCCGATCGGTGGACGTGAAGGTGAAGGGTCCCGGCGCCGGCCGCGAGTCGGCCATCCGCGCCCTGGCCGCGTCCGGCCTCGACATCAAGTCGATCAAGGACGTGACGCCCATCCCGCACAACGGCTGCCGCCCGCCCAAGCGCCGCCGCGTGTAGCGATCCGAAATCCAGGAATGAATTCGCGGTGCGTCGTCGCACCGCTGCGGTATCCCGTACGGCGAGCAGCTGCCGCCGTGCACGCAACGTCTCATGGTGGGACGGGTGCGAACGACAGGAGGCATAGTGGCTCGTTATTCCGATCCCGTCTGCCGGCTTTGCCGGCGCGAGGGCATGAAGCTCTTTCTGAAGGGTGATCGCTGTTTCAAGGACAAGTGCGCCATCGAGCGCCGCAACTACGCGCCGGGCCAGCACGGCCGCCGTCGCTCCAAGGTGCTCGGCTACGGCCTGCAGCTCCGCGAGAAGCAGAAGGTCAAGCGCATCTACGGTCTGCTCGAGAGCCAGTTCCGTCTCTACTTCCAGCGCGCCGAGCGCAAGACCGGCATCACCGGTGAGAACCTGCTTCGCCAGCTCGAGCTCCGGCTCGACAACGTCGTCTACTCCCTCGGTTTCGCCGCCTCCCGTCCTCAGGCGCGCCAGCTCGTGCGCCACGGTCACATCGAGGTGAACGGAAAGAAGATCAACATCCCCTCCTACCAGGGCCGCAAGGGCGATGTGATCCAGGTTCGCGAGAAGAGCCGCAAGAACGACCAGATCCGCCAGGCCGTCGAAACGGCGTCCGGTCGCGGCATCCCGTCCTGGCTCGAGCTGAATCCCGAGCAGTTCCTCGGCCGGGTCGTCGACCTGCCGAAGCGCGAGGACATTCGCCTCCCGATCCAGGAACAGCTCATCGTCGAACTCTACTCGAAGTAAATCTCGGTGAAGGGCAGGCGCCCCCAACCCGCCTGCGCCTGCCCTCCACTTTGGCGAGGAGGCCGCTCACATGCTGTGGTCAGATTTCCAGAAACCGAAAAAGCTCGATTACGATCCCGAAACCCTCACTCCGAATTATGGCCGGTTCATCGCCCAGCCTTTCGAGCGCGGCTTCGGGACGACGATCGGCAACGCGCTGCGTCGCGTGCTCCTCTCCTCGATCGAAGGGGCGGCCATCACCGCCGTCCGCGTCGAGGGCGTCCTTCACGAGTTCTCCTCGCTGACCGGCGTCGTCGAGGACATGACGGACGTCGTGCTCAACCTCAAACAGGTCGCCTTCAAGATGCATGGTGAAGGTCCGAAAACGCTGTACCTCGAGAAGAAGGGGCCGGGCGTCGTCACGGCCGCCGACTTCGAGCAGGACGCCGACATCGAGATCCTCGATCCGACGGCGCACATCGCGACGCTTTCCAAGGAAGGCTCGCTCAAGCTCGAGGCGCGTCTCAAGCGCGGCCGCGGCTACCAGGTCGCCGATCGCAACGCCGAGTCCGATCTCCCCCTCGGCTACATCCCCATCGACTCCATCCACTCGCCCGTCCGGCGCGTGAACTACCACGTGGAAGGCGCCCGCGTCGGCCAGATGACCGACTACGACCGCCTGATCCTCGAGGTGTGGACGAACGGCGCCGTCTCGCCGCAGGAAGCCGTCGGCCTCGCCGCCGACCTCCTCTCCGATCACCTGCGCATCTTCAGCTCCTTCGAGACCCGCGGCGAGCAGGTCGAGGAAGCCGCTGCTCCGGAAGTCGATCCGCGCCTGGCCGAGATGCTGGCCAAGCCGATCGAGGAGCTCGACCTCTCCGTCCGCTCCGCGAACTGCCTCAAGAACGCGAACATCCGCACGCTCGGCGACCTCGTCCAGCGCACGGAGCGCGAGATGCTGTCCACCAAGAACTTCGGCCGCAAGTCGCTCGACGAGATCAAAGACGTTCTGGCCAACATGGGCCTCTCGTTCGGCATGACGAAGCTGCCCGCCCGCGGTGGCGCGGAGATGCGCGACTAATCCTCGCGCACGCGAAAGGAAAGGGCTGAACTCATGAGACACGGAATGGTCAACCGCAAGCTGGGACGCAAGTCCGGACATCGCCTGGCGATGTTCCGCAACCAGCTGGCGTCCATGATCGACAAGGAACGCATCATCACGACGCTGCCGAAGGCGAAGGAGCTCCGTCCTCAGATCGAGCGCCTCATCACCCTCGGCAAGAACGACAGCGTCCACGCCCGCCGCCAGGCAGCTCGCCTGGTTGCGGACGACGCGATCGTGGCCAAGCTGTTCGGCACGATCGGCCCCCGCTTCTCGACCCGACCGGGCGGCTACACGCGCATCATCAAGCTCGGACCTCGTCGCGGCGACGCCGCGGAGATGGCGATTCTCGAGCTGGTCGAGCGCTCCGCCGAATCGACGGCCACCCCGGCCGCCGAGGAGTCGAAGAAGAAGGGCGGCGCGAAGAAGGCCGCTCCGGCGAAAGACGAAGCCGAAGGCGAGAAGCCGAAGAAGACGCGCAAGGCTGCTCCGAAGGCCGACGACGCCGAAGAGAAGCCGAAGAAGGCGACTCGGAAGAAGAAGTCGGAAGAGTAGTCTTCGAAACTACGCAATGAACCAAGGCCGGCTGATTCAGCCGGCCTTTTTCGTTTGCAGCGTGACCGCGGTGTCGCCTTCGTCGCTCGGCACCGCGAGCCGCCGCGCCGGAATCCCGCCCGGAACGTGGAATGACGTGTCGCTCGCGATCAGCTCGACGGGCGCTGTTCCGTTCAACACGATCTCGATGTGCGCCTCCTGCCCCCGCACGCCCACCCGGCTCCACTCCGGCCCGAGGTAGTTGCGGTAGCGCGCGCCGCGCGGCGGCGGCGTGACGCCGTTGATCGTGACGCGCTCCACGGCCGCGGACGTCTTCCAGAGCAAAGCGACGCGTTCCGCACCACGCAAGCTGCGCACCTGTACGGTCAGGAATCGTTTGCCGCCTTCCGCGCGGTCGGACAGCACGGCGAGCTCGACGCGCGGCAGCGAGGCGTTCGGCGCATCTTTCGTCCACATCTGCGGCGGCCCGGCGTACCACGGCGTGACGACGCGTTGCGTTGCGCCGTCGAACTTCGAGTTGCTGGCCCAGAACGTCTGCGCGCCGTCGTCGAAGTAGGTGTAGCTCACGCGCCGCGGTTTCTCCGGCGTGTACACGGGGCGCGTCGCCGTCGTGATGAAGCCGATGAGGGCGAGCGCGAACAGCGGGATGGCGACGCGGCGTTGGAACAGCGGCGCGACGGTGCTCATCACGAGCGCGAGGATGACCGACACGGCGGCGAGCATCCCGGCGCCGAGCGCGTCGTAGAGCACGACGCCGAATGGGAACCAGAGAATCGCCGCAACGACGGTCGCCGCAATCGCTCCCCCTTCGTCCTGCTTCAACAGCGCCGCGATGGCGAGCACGAGGCCGGGAACGACGAAGAGATAGCTGCCGCCCGGCAGCACCAGCGCAAGGACTACGGCCAACACGTTCCAGACGATCGCCGGCCCGGCGATGGCGATCTTGCGTGGCGCGACGGCGAACGCCGCGGCTCCGCCGAGAAGCCACATCGAGGCGATCGCGGCATTCGGGTACGCGATGAAGTTCGGCAAGCGCATCGCCGCCGTGGCGAGGAAGCCGAGGCCGCCGGCGACGACGATCGCACCGAGGACGAACGCGATGCCTGCGACGGTCGCGCGCCCTTCGCCGCGTGACGCAGCGAACAGCGCGAGAATCAGCCCCGCGATCGCGACCCAGATCGTGATGCCGGCCGGCCAGCTGACGACGAACAGGCCGAGGACGTCGAAGTGCACGGCGTTGCCGCCGCTGCGTTGCGTGAGGTCGGCGTTCGCCAGGGCCCGCGCGGCGGCGAGCGCGTTGTCGCCATGATGCTGGAGCAATCGCGGATCGGCATTCGCCTGGTTGTCGTTCGGCGTGTGGTACGCGTTTACGTTGCCGATGGCCGCGAAGTTGACGCCCTCCAGGCCGAGGCGCTTGAAGACGGTGAGGTCGGTGTCGTTCGGCAGCAGCTCGTAGATGCTGACGAAGAGCGACGTCGTGATCGGACGCGGCAGCGCCCGCGCTACGGTGGCGATCAGCCAACCGTTGTTGCGACTCGTCTCGAACAGGTAGCTCGCGCCGGTCGTGCCGCGGTTCTCCACATTGACCATGGCGCCGGCCCGGGCGACGAGCGCCGGATCCGCCGCCCATCCCTCCGCCCCGAGCAGCCCAACCTCCTCGGCATCATCGACGAGGAACACGACCGGATTCGGGGTCTTCTCCTCGCGCATTGCACGCGCGATCTCCAGCAGCACCGCGACGCCCATGCCGTCATCGGACACGCCGGGCCCCGCGGCGACAGAGTCGTAATGCGCCGCGAGGACTACGGCTTTCTTCGTGGCGTCATCGAACGGCCGTGTCGCGAGCACGTTCTGCACGGACGCACACTCGAAGTGATGGTTGCAGGCGAAGCGGCGCTGGATGGAGACGGTGTAGCCGAGGTCGCGGAAGCGGGCGATCACGCGTTCGCGGACGTGTGCATGCTCGGCGCTGCCGGTCGGATGGGGGATGTCGCCGATCACCGAGCGCAAGATCGGCTGCGCTCTCCCGGCCGAGAACTCCGCGGCCGGCGCATCGGTGGATTTCGGCGCCGGACCCTGGACCTCGCGGGCGAGCACGGCGAGCAGAACGATTCCCAATAGCAGCCACAGCAGAATCCGCTTCACGAACGGCATTGTGGCACGGACGTTGGTTTGTCCCGGCGCATGAAAGTGCTGCTGCTTCTGTTCGCCATCCTCATGCCCGTGGATGAGGCGAAACGCGACCCGTCGTTCGTCGCCTACCGCGATCTCCTGCTCGAAACCATCCACAACCGTGACGAGGCCGGCCTGGTGAAGCTCGTCGATCCGAAGATCCGCACCAGCTTCGGTGATGGTGGCGGCGCCGCCGACCTTCGCAAGCATTTGGACTGGAAGGAGTTGGAGTGGGTCGTGAGCCACGGCGGCTCGTGGCAGGCCGAGACGTTCTGCGCGCCGTACGTCTACAGCAAATGGCCCGATTCGGTCGACTCTTTTCAGGGCTTCGCCGTCACCGGGAAGGGCGTCGCGCTGCGATCCTCGCCGAAGACAGGCCGCGTTCTGACACGCCTCGACTACGACGTCGTCACGATCGCCGGCGCGGAGCAGAAGGGCTGGCGGAAGGTGAAAACGTCCGGTGGAAAAGTCGGCTGGATCAGCAGCGACTACCTGCGCAGCCCGGTCGGCTACCGCGCCTGCTTCGGGAAAACGCCCGACGGATGGAAAATGCAGTTATTTGTAAAGGGCGACTAGCGAAACCCGGAGCGCCCGCATCCGTATCTTCGTCGAGACGGAGGCATCCATGCGCAAGCTGCTGCTCACATTCATCCTTCTGATCGCGTCCGCGGCGACGGCCGGCACGCTCCGCGAGCCGGTCGACCGCACGTTCGACATCAAGGCGGGAGGCGAGATCTCGCTGGTGAACGTCAACGGAAAGATCACGATCACGTCGTGGGACCAGCCGCGCGTGCGCCTGCAGGCCGAAAAGTACGCCGACAGCCGCGATGAAGACGCCGCGAAGCAGGCGATGCGCGATCTCAAGATCGACGTGCGCTCGACGCCGAGCGGCCTGACGATCGAGACGAAGCACCCTCGGAACAACGGCGGCAGCGGCATCCTCGAAGCCCTCTTCGGCGACCGCGTCGACCTCGGCGTCCGCTACGAGCTCACCGTGCCCCGTTCCGTGAACCTGAACGTCGAGAACACGAACGGCTCCGTCCACGTGTCGCAGCTCAGCGGCCGCCTCGATCTGGAGACGACGAACGGCCGCATCGAAGTCGAACGCTGCACCGGCTCGCTGAACGCCGGCACGACGAACGGCTCGATCCGCGCCGAACTGCTGCAGGTGGCGCCCGGCTCTTCGTTGAAGCTGGAAACGACCAACGGCGGCATCACGCTCGCCATCCCGTCGACGCTTTCCGCGAGCATCGAGGCCGGCACGACGAACGGCTCGGTCTCGACCGACATCCCGATCACGACGACGCGCTTCGACAAGAACTCGCTGCGGGGCACATTGAACGGCGGCGGCCCGTCGATCCGCCTCTCGACGACGAACGGCAGCATCAAGGTCGCGCGGGTGGGGATGTAACGCGACACAACGGTGGGGACGGGAGGGCAAGGCCCGTCCCGGACCACGTGGGGACGGGCTTCAGCCCGTCCCGGACCGGCTAAAGCCGGCCCTTGGCCACGTGGGGACGGGCTTCAGCCCGTCCGGACCGGCTGAAGCCGGCCCCTACATCACCGGCTCCTGCGTCGGCGGCAACTCGACGAGTGCACAGGATTCACCGGCTCGATCCCATCCGCCGTTACTCGGTAGCGAAACACGAGCGCGGTCAGATCCAGCGGCGGCGCGATGTTCTGCACCGTGCGCCGGATCGCGGGGACGCGCAGCTCCAGGAGCGCCGGCGCCGGCTCGACACTCATCGAGCCGGCAAGCACGAGCGCGCGAGCATGGTCTCTCATTCGGGGGTGATGTAGGCGGCGGTGATGCCGCCGTCGACGAGGAACGTCGAGCCGTTCACGTACGACGACTCGTCGCTGGCCAAAAACAACGCGGCATTCGCCATCTCTTCCGGGCGCGCGAAGCGTCCGGGCGGGATGTGAACCAGTCGCCGATTGCGTCGCGCCGGATCGGAAAGCAGCTCGGCGAGGAGCGGTGTCTCGACCGGCCCGGGGCAGAGCGAGTTGGCCCGGATGTTCTTCCTCGCGAACTCCACGGCGATCTCCCGCGTCATCGCCAGCACGCCGCCTTTGCTCGCCGTGTAGGCGATCTGCGGCGCCGCGGCGCCCATCACCGCGACGAATGAAGCGGTGTTGATGATCGAGCCGCCGCCGGCGCGCAGCAACGCGGGAATCGCGTACTTGCAGCCGAGGAAGACGCCCTTCAGATTCACATCGATCACCATGTCCCAAATCGCCTCGGCGGTATTGGTCACGGAGTCGTCCTCGGGATGGAAAACGCCGGCGTTGTTGAAGACGACGTTGAGCTTGCCGTACGTCTTCTCCGCGAACGCGATCATCGCCTCGCAGTCGGCGCCTTTCGAGACGTCCGCGGCGAACGCGCTCGCCTCGCCGCCCGCATCGCGGATCTCCTGAACGGTGGAGTCGGCGGTCTCCTGCTTCAGATCGACGACCACGACCTTCGCCCCTTCGCGTGCGAAGAGGAGGCACGAAGCCTTGCCGATGCCGCTGCCGCCGCCGGTGATGAGAGTGACTTTGTTCGCGAGTCTCACTGATCCCTCCGAGAAATGGAAAATTGAAAACGCAGCTGCGAGGAGGAATTGCAACGCAGACGCTTTTTCAATTTTCCATTTTGCATTTTCAATTTGCGACGTATCCCATCGCGCTAGCTTTGCTCGAAATACCTCCGCCGTTCCCAGTCGGTCACGGCCGCGTCGAATTTGCGTTGCTCGGTGCGGAAGAAGTGCAGGTAGTGCTCGATCACGTCTTCGCCGAACACGCGGCGCGCCCACGCGCTGCCGTCGAGTGCGGCGATGGAGTCGTTGAGGGAGTGCGGCACGTGCGGCAGCTCGCGCGCCGCGTAGACGTCGCCTTCGAAGCGCTCCGGCGGCTCGATCTGGTTCTCGATGCCGTCCAGGCCGGCGGCGAGCGTCGCCGCGAAGGCGAGGTACGCGTTCGCGTCGGCGCCGGCGGCGCGGCATTCGATGCGCAGCGACGGACCATGGCCGACGATGCGGAAGCCGGCGGT
>JAFAVZ010000499.1 GCA_019242175.1 Acidobacteriota bacterium | reverse complement strand
CCAGCGAGGAGTACGGCGAGACCTCCTGAACCACATAGCTCTTGCCGGTGCCGCGTGGGCCCAACTCGACCATGTTGTAGTTTCGCTCCGCCAGCGGAATGAGGCGGATGAGGAACAGCATCTTCAGCCGGCGCGTCATCGCGGACGGCTCGTAACCCATGCTTCGGACGATGAAGTCGAGCCACTCGTCCGAGGTGAACTCTTTCCTCGTGGCGCGGTAGTCATCGAGATTGAAGTTCGCGATTTGAATCGGCGTGAGCTTGTCGATCCAGAACGGGTGCTTGCCTTTCGACTCCTCGTCGTATTCGAACTTCAGCTCCACCTGCGCCCAGATGCCGCCCGTCAGCAGGCGCTCGTAATCGCGGACGTAGTGCGTCGGCACGTGTACGTATTTGTCGCCGAAGTTGATGATCTCCGCCCAATAGTCGGAGTCGACGAGCCGCACCTTTACCTTGTCGATGAACGTGTGCCGCCCTGATTCCTTGACGCGGCTCTGTGCCTTCATTGCCTCGTCGGGCCGGATGTAGTTGTTCGCGAGCGTGTCATTCACGACCTGGAGGCCCATCTGAATGGCCGCCGGATCCGCCGACGCCGCGTACTTGCCGAGGAGGTACTCCAGCACGAAGACCGGCACGTTGGCGCCGACTTTCACTTTGCGGACGAGATCCTTCCGCACCACCTTGCCCGCGAAGACACGGTTCACTTTCTCGTCGAGTGCATCGCGCGGTGGCGCTTCGACCGTCGTCATCGTTTCCTCACATCATCACTTTGACCGGGATCTCGTCGGATTGGTCGAGAATCGCGTCCGTCGCGGCGTCGAACAGGACGATCCGGACGGACTGCACAACCTCGTGCAGGATGATTCCGACGGTCGCTTTCTCCCTCCCGACGGACACGACCCCACGTTCTCGATCGACGGGTGCACCAAAGGCATGTTCCGCTTTCCCGACGATCTGATTCCCGGACAAAAGCACGGGACGCACCTCGATCGAGTCGAGGGACATCTGTCCTTGTCCGATCTCCACGGTCGGCATCCTTGTCGTGATCTCCTTCGGCGTGGAGAGGAGAACGACTTTCCCCTTGATCGTTTTCGCGGGCTCGGGCGTGCCGCGCCACTCGAGCGTGATCACCGGCACGATGAGTTCCTGCAGGCTCAGGCCGCCGTGATGGAAGGCGAGATCGCCCCCCGCTTTGAACACACCCGCTTCCAAAGGGAAGACGAACTCGAGATCGCTGCGATAGCCGAGGTCCGCCGCGGACACACGGATACACCCCGGAGGAGTCTTGCCCCCCCGGCCGATCCAGCAGCGCCGGTGGAGCTCCACCTCCGCACCGCCCGGCGCGGCGATCTTCATCGAGTCATCCTTGTCGACCGAGAACAGATGGCCGTGGTCGGCGGAGAGGACGAAGTTCTCGATTCCGGCCGCGGCGAGGCGGCGTATCGCCCGCGCAAGGTTGCCGAGAACGGTGTCCATCGCCTGCCGTGCGCCAGGCGCGAAGCCGCCTTCGCCGGCCGCGTCGATCTCGGTCGAGCGGACGATCACCAGCGTTACGTCACTGAGACGCTTCTTCAGCGCGGCGGGAGAAAGCTGAATCACGTCGCCGAGGAGGATGTCCGCCGATTGAGGCAGACGCGCGGCAACGAACTTCTTCCGCGACTCGAGCGTCGGCAGGAACACACCGTCCACACGGCAGCCGAGCTTCCCCTTCTCCTCCTCGACGTCGAATGCTTTTTCGGCGCCGGGAAGGAGCGCCGCCATTCCGATCGGGGTGATGGTCGGGATCGCCGCTACCGCAGGAAAGAGCTGCGCGTCACCCAGCTCCGTGAGCCGTTCGCGCAATTCCGCGGCCATTTCGAAGCGGAGCGCGTCGACCCAGAAGTAAGCGGTCCGCCCCATCTGGCTTCTGACGAACTTCACATGAACGGAGGTCTGCGGGAACGCGCCGTCGATCCGGAAATGAGCCGCGGCGAAGAGTTCTCCGAACCGGCGTGACATCTCGCCGACAAGCGAATCGTATTCCTCACGTTGCACGCCGAGCGCGCGGGAGACCTCGGCATCCTCGTCCATGCTGTTCACGAACGTTTCCATCTGGCGATAGGCGAGATCGACCCTGTACAAGCCGTCGCCGTTCGCATACGCATCGAGCCACGCCTTTGGAGTCTTGCCGATCTTCTCGATGCGCTGTCGCGCCTCGGCACACCGGGCGGCAAGCTCGGCGACGCGGCGACACGCTTCCCACTGCGTGCGGCGCCTCGGCTGCTGGTTCACCCAGAAGCTCTGCTCGCGCTGCGCCACGATGGCGATTGCCTCGGCCTGATGTCCGCTGGCGATCAGATCATCGCACGCGACGAGGAGCCGCTGCTCTTCAAATCGGAACGTGTCGATCGAGCCGAGTTTCAGCGGATCGATGGCCGCCCGCGCGAGATCGAGCTCGCGCTCAACGTCGTCTGCAATGCGGGTGTACGCGGAGGGATGGTCCTTGCGCATCGTCCGCGCGATCAACCGGATGAACTCCGTCTGTTTGGCGTTCTCCGGCTTCGGCAGCGAGGCGATCGTCGCCGCCACGGGGCCAGCGTAGTCGGAGCGGAACTCGTTCCCCAACACGAAGCGACGGACGAACGTGCGCACCTTCGGGAGCGGTTCGCCACTTTCGAAAGGGGGCGCACCGAGGCGGCTGCCGATCAATTTGAGCAACTCGCCCTTTGCGCCCTGACCCTCGATTGCGTCATCGCGATCGGCAGAGACGAGCCACTGTGCGAGAAGCGCTTCATTGCTCGAATGATCCTCGTAGATGGCGCGCAGAACGGAGCCGGCGCCCTCCTCCTGCGCAGCGAGGGTGTCCAGATGTTCATACGTTACGCTGTCAGCACCGAGGATCTCATCGACCACCCCGGTGGAGAACTTCCGGCCGAGGACCGTCCGTGCGAAGTTGCCGAGCTTCGGCTCCCATGTCGTCCCGCTCTGCTCGAGTTCCATCAGCAGCGACTCGCGACGATCGCGCTCGCGACCGAGGACATAGATCACGAGCGGCTGCGGAGCATCGGCCGCGACGAAGGGCTCCGCGTATGCGCGCACTGCGAGAAAGGAGCCGTCGAAGCGGATGAGCGTCGCGGCAGACCCGTTGAGTGTCACCGGCAGGACAGCGCCATCGCCGCCGCTCCACTCCCGCACGAACGTATCGAACTCCCGTCGCGGGTCGTACCAGACCGTGATCGGACGCCGCTCGGATACGGTGTTGCTCAACTGCTCGAGGACATAGTTGTGCAGCGGATTCATTCTGCGGCCTCGCTCTGACGGTTGCGGCGCGAGGTACTGCGGCCTCGCTTCGCCGTTCCGCCCGGCGCAGGAGCATTCAGGAATTCCTGCCGTGCCTGCTTCACCGCCTCCGAAGTTCTTAGAGCAATGAGCCGGTCCATCTCCGCTTGAGGCACGTCCCTCGGTCTCCACTTCCCGTCAACCTCGGACCAAAAAGTCTGTTCCAGTCCGTGGGCGATAGCGAGGCTGCGATCGATCGCGCACTTCGGCACCACCCGCTCCGGCCAGAGATGCATGGCGATGTGTGCCCAGTCGTACTTGCCGACGCAGAGATCGTCCCACTTTTCTTTGAGCTCCTTCTGCCACGCCTTGTGCAGCGTGAGACGCCACAGCGGAGCGGAAACGAGCACGATGCCGTCGTCGAGATTCGGCTTCCAAAGCTGTTTCACGAGTCTTACCTCGGCCATAATTGAGCGGAGTTCAGCGGCGAACTGTTCCTGCGCCTCGATCGCCTTGCGCTCGCGTGCTGTAGGCGTCGGCCCGCCGTCCTGAACGAGCGTCGTCAGCTTCCGCTCCTCGTGCGCGAGCTTCGGCGCGAGGATCTCGCGCTCGAGCCTGTAGAAGGTGTCGTCGGAGACGCCGTGCGCGTACAGCCAGATCGAGTACCGCCGGGAAGGAATGGAAAGCTGCCAGTAGATCGGCGCCTTCCGGCCGCTCGTGGAGTAACGCTTGAGGTGGAATTCGAAAAAGTGCTCGGCGAACCAGCGCCGCAGGTCGTGAGCGGCCACTCCGACTGCCTCGGCGACGTCTGTCTGCCACCTCTCCGCGCTATCTTTGAACGCTACATCGAAGACCTGTCGAACCGAGGCGAGGAGATCGCGTGGATGTCCAGCGTCATCGATGAGGACACCGTCAGGCGGCGTGGAGATCGGATATCCCGCGGGCGTACTCACGGTCGGCAGTCCCTCGACGCCGAGGAGCGTCGCCGGCGAGCAGGCTGACAACGGAGCGAACGGCTCAGCGTCTTCGAAGTCAGACCGCGCCCCCGTAGCGAGACGAAGGTCGAAGCGCCCAAAAGCAACGCCGACACACCAGGACGTCAGAGATTGAGCGAAGTCAGCCGCATCCCCCCGCCCTCCAACATACTCGTAAGCATCATCGGCGTCGTCGTTGTCGCTCGTATCAGCTTTAGATGCGCCGGACGCCGCGATGATCGCTGCTCGATCATCGCGGTTTATGTCGTACAAACTGAAGCATAAATCGTCAAGCTCACCGCTAATCGCAGCGAGTTCCTCCGACATTTGTCGTGCACGCGTGTAAGCTGCTAACGAACGGCTTGCAAGGTTTTCGCCGTCAACGAGCAATACTGCGGGCAACATGAAGGCGTGCGACGTTTCGGTGCTCACATCTAAGCGTCTACATAGCCGCCATGCAGAACGCGCCAATCGCTTGAGAACGTCGCGATCGGATAGTGCGGCACGAGGAACGGGCGTTCGCGCCACAAGACCCGCCTCATATTGCACGCCCGAAACGCTTCCAGCCTGTATCCGTAACATCGCATCGAACGCCGCCGAGTTGAACAAAGCAAGGTAGTAGCACTCGTCCTCACTGGCCACGAACGCCATTTTGCTTGCAATGCCGAAAATTGAGCCGGGACCAACAGCTTTCGCCGTGAAACGCGATCCGCGAAGGGGCCAGCAGAATCCTTTCCGAAAGTACCAATTCTCGTTATAAATGCGCTTCCCCGAATTGCCATAACGGCCTGTAACCAGCGCTTTAAGTTCCCCACCATTCTTAAACCAGTTGATGACTACAAAACTGGGCCCGTAGAACGGGGCCATCTCACCCGAACGGGCAAACTGCGCCCAAGAGGTAACGCCCAGCCGTTGTGGCTCCACTTCCCACCAAGTTCGCAAGAAGCGTCCGTCATCCGTTGTCGCGAGGCCCTGCTTAACGACACGGCCGGCCGATTCAAACGGATCGAGCTTTCCAAAAAGGGATCTGACGCCATCTGGCACCCAGTAGGCGAGCGGCGAAGAGGGAATTTCACGAAAGACCTCGGGGTCAACATCGAATCGGCCCTCACCTGCTCGCGTCGTCAGAGAGAGGAGGGCTGATCGTTTGTCTGTAGCGGAAAGTACACGAATAAAGACAGTGCGTGTCATGTAGCACGCTCCAAGCAATAGGCGGCGACTTCAACCATGGCGTCGTCGAGGACGCCGTACCCAAGATCGACTACCACCACCGGCGGCGCCTCCTGCAGCACCACCTCTTCGCGAAACTTTTGGAAGCTAGGGAGGAAAAAACCCGTCCGGGATGTAATTGCACCGAGGAAGCCGCGCGGGTGTAGAAGCTCGACCCCGCGTTCGACGAATGCAGCATAGATGTTGTTTTTTGTACGCGCGTAAGCAGCTTCGAAGTCCTTCTTCGCGCGGGCGCTCCCCGCGCCGAACGGCGGATTCATCAGCACCACGTCGTATCGCCTGCCGCAGATGTCCATCAGCGCGAGGCCACGAGCCGCATCGTCGGCGAATAGTCGTCGCGCGTATGCATCGTTGCCTTCGGCGTGTTCGCCATATGCGCGCAATGCCGCGCAGAGACGCTCCTCGACATCGGCCCACTTTCCGGCCTCCTGCTCAGCGAACAGCGACCCGAAGTCTTTGTACACCGCCCTCATCTCGTACTGAATCTCCTGCTCCATCCGCAGCAGAACGCCGAGGTCGCCGGCGAGCCGCATCCGATCAAAGACGCCCGCGGCTACGCGCGCCATCTGCGGGTCGAGCGACGCAATGAGCTCATCCCGCATGGCACGCTCTCCCGGCATCGGCTCCGCGATGACAATGTTCGTTTTCTCGATCACCGGCCGCGCGTCGCGCGAAAGACCGAGTGCAAAGTAGGCACGTTGGGCGCGCATCCAAAGCGCCAGTGCCGCGATCTGGGCGGCACGGGGATCGATGTCGACACCGTGCAGGTTGTGTCGCAGGATCATTCCCGGAACCGCGGCGCGAAGCTCTTCCGTCGTGCCGTAGTCGTCGCGCAGCGGCCGCCCTGTCACTTCAGACGATGGCGCATCGACGTCGATCCACGCTTCCTCGTACATGACCAGCAGCAGATCGAATGCGTACAGGAGGAAATGGCCGGAGCCGCAGGCGGGGTCGAGGATCTTGAGATCGCGCGGATCTTTCTTCGGACGCGCTGGTCGCCGCTCGTCGTCCCCCAGCGGCTTGACGTAGAAGCGGCAGCGCTCCTGCAGGCGCGTCGTGTCCATCATCTCGGTCCACGTGCGACCGAGGGTGTTATCGACGAGAAACTCGACGACGTACCGCGGCGTGAAGAACTGGTTCCGCACTGCCAGCTCGCGGCTGTTTCGCGGTACGGCGGAGCCTCCGCGCTTCACGTCACGCATCTGCTCGCGCTCTTCCCTGCTGTTGAAGAACTGGTAGAACCAGCCGATGGTCTCGTCCTCGGACCAGACAGTGGCCAGGTCCGAGCGATTGACGACGTGGAGGAGCGAAGCGAGCGCCGCGCGGCGCGGCCAGAGCAACGAGGCCACATCACGCCGATCGAAAAGGATCTTCACCTCGACTGAGATCTCATCGAAGATCGATTCGAGATACAGGTGGTAGCCTTGCTGCTCGGGCAGAATCGCCAGTGGCGTGGCGAGCCCGTGAAATTCTTTGTACCCGGCCGACTCCTCGCCGCGCGACACGCACTCCCGCACCAACTCGCGCGCCTCGAGCATCTTCAGCGCGGCGAAACGATTGAGGGTCGTGAACGCCGCGTCGCGAATGAAGTCCGCCACCGCCTCCGCGGCCATCATTCCACCCGCCTCCTTGTGGCGGATCGCGGCCACGATCTTCTCCCGCACGAGCCGCTGTGCATCGGTCAGTTGCCCGCCGGCATCGGCCGCGATAGTACCGTTCCGCAGGATGGCGAACGTTCCTTCGAGTTGCTCGCTGTACTCCTGCTCCAGCAACCGGCGCACGGCCTGGGTCGCGTTCTGAATCCGGTTCCGGGTCTCTTTTTCCATTCAGCTCTCAGTGGTCGCCGGACTGATGGCGCTCGCGGTTGGGGTGACTTGGCGTTCGAAAAGCGACACCAGTTGATCAAATCGGTAGAGACGGTTTCGCTTCTGTCCAGTGATCTCCCGAAGCACTTCGCTGCCGACCAGCTCCTCGATGGCGGCCGACGCCGTCACGTAACTCGTGCCGAGGTGGGCCTCCGCCATTCGGACGTTGAGCACGGGGTGATCGAAAAGGTAATCGAGAAGCCGGAGTGCATTGGGGCCGTCGATCCGCGTTCGGCTCCGTTCGCGCAGTTCCAGGATCGTGCGTGCCGTCTGTGTCGCGGACTCCGCCACCGCCTCCACACCGCGGAGGAAGAAGCGCAGCCATCCTTCCCAGTCGCCTTCGTTGCGGATCGCCATGAGCCGGTCGTAGTACTCCGCACGATGCAGGCGCAGGTGATAGCTGAGGTAGAGCAGCGGGTGTTTCAAGATGTTCCTCGCACAAAGGAGAAACGTGATCAGCAGCCGCCCGACGCGTCCGTTGCCGTCCAGGAAGGGGTGAATGGTCTCGAACTGCGCGTGAGCGACCGCGCAGTGGACGAGCGGAGGCAGCGATTCGCTGTCGTGGAGGAACCGTTCGAATCCGTCCAGCGCCTCGTTCATCTGCGGCACCGGAGGGGGAACGAACGTCGCCCGCTCGATCGCCGTTCCTTTCGGACCGATCCAGTTCTGGATCTTGCGGAACTCGCCGGGATCGCGGTTCGAGCCGCGGGCACCGGCGAGCAACTTCGCGTGAATCTCGCGGATCAGCCGGAGCGAAAGCGGAAGCGTGTCCAGCCGCTGGAGGCCATACTTCAGCGCGGCGACGTAGTTGACCACCTCTTCGACGTCCCGAGGATCGACCTCCGGACGCGCCTCCGCCTCGAACTCCAGGATGTCCTCGAGTGTGCTCTGTGTCCCCTCGATCTGGGAGCTGAGAACCGCCTCGTGCCGGACGTACATCGCAACAAAGAGGTCGGAATTCGGCAGGACGGAGGCGACACCGTCGAGCCGTGCCAGCGCCCGGTCAGCCGAAGAGAGGGTTCGAATCAGCTCCGCGTCGAACCGGATCGAAGGCACGGGCGGCAGCGCCACCGGGACGAACGCGCGGAACCCCTGCGGCTGAAGCCGGTACTCTCCTGCCCGATCACTGGCCATCGTTCATATTTTAAGAGATTGCCAAAAAGTAAAATAGCCCCGAACGAACGAATGCAGTATCTCGGCGACCTGAAATAGTGCTCCTCGCCTATTTCAAAGCTTGACGCTGAAGTAAAACGTGCGCCGCGATTCGACTTACTGTTACGAAACACTGAAGTAGTAGCGCATCCTACTGAATGAGGATCTTCTTCCCCGCTCCAATGAGGCGGCCGCACTCGTCGCGGAGAGCGCCGAGGACGCTGTCGAGCTGCTCCTCGCTCTCGATGCCCGTGGAGAAGTAGTCGCGCACATTCAGCCGGACCAGCCGCTCCCCCTCGATGATCTGCATCATCTTCGCGAGGGCGTCGTGATAGCGCTTCGCGGCCAGATCGCGCTGTTCGCGCAACTGCCCGATCGGCAGGCGAGCACCGTCCCGGCGGGTCATCGCTGCGAGCTCCGCCGA
Source organism: Acidobacteriota bacterium (assembly GCA_019242175.1). Classification (GTDB taxonomy): domain Bacteria; phylum Acidobacteriota; class Thermoanaerobaculia; order Gp7-AA8; family Gp7-AA8; genus JAFAVZ01. The sequence goes on along the minus strand of JAFAVZ010000499.1, from coordinate 1,267 downwards.
AACGGCGAACCGCTGCTCGTCGTTCAGAGCGCCCCATTCGTTCACGGCTCGCAACTTCTCGAGACGCTCCTCATACGCCTCGCAGCGCTCGATCAGCGCCCCTTCGAAGCGCTTCTCGTACTCCTGTCGAATCGACCGCGCCTTCTGCTCGATCACCGGCAGATCGCGAAAGAACGTCTCTTTCCGGAGCAGGTCGCACAGCTCCACCGCGGCGGCGCGAAGCGATTCTTCGACATCGGGCTCGCGTTCGAGCTCCGGCCACGTCTGATCGACTGTGCGGCGCGCTGCGTCGAGCTCGATCATGCGCGGCTCCGTCAGCGTCTGATCGAGCTCCGCGGCGCGCTGGATCGCTTCGCCGACCGCTCTGTACGCCGCCGTAAAGGACGTGATCGCGTTCGCGTCGCTCCCTTTCGCAATCGCCCGGACCTGCTGCAGCGCCGACTCGAGGACGTCAGTGCCCGGAAGGCGGCCACGGTTCAGCTTGGAAACAGCCGACTCGAGCTCGTCGAGCCGCTCGGCCAATGCCTCCCGAATGTTCCTCGCGACTGGTCCCTCGTGCTGGATCTCCTTCATTTCACGTCCGAAGACCTTACGGAACGCTTCGGACGCCTGAATCAGCACCGCGAAATCGACGCCCTTCTTCGGACGGAACGCCGCCTGCCGGAAGTGATTGTTGTTGCCGAAAGCCTCCTTCGCCTCGACCGCGGTAACAGAGTCGAACGTCTGGCCACGGCTTGTCACCTCGATCTTGCCCGCGCGAAGGAGGCAGAGGACGAGGAGGCGGATCGTGTCGAACTCCCAGCCGAACGGCTCGTGTCCGAGCTCCTGCTCGAGGAACTTTCCTGTCGCGGCGTCGCCGTACGCCGCGCGATCTTCGATACGGCGAAGGACTTCGCGGAGCACGCCGGCATCCGTGCGGAACACCGGCTTGCCGCCCTCGGTCTTGAGCAGTTCAAGCTTCGCGAACACGGACGGAAGGCCGGCCAGGTTGTCGGCGCTGATTAGCGCGTCCCGGTCTTTCGTCGTCACACGCGCGGCGGCCTCCTCGAAACGGTCGAAGACCTGGGGGAGCGCCTCGCCGAGGACGCGAGAGACGAACTTGCCGACGTCAGTCGCATTCGCATCCGGGCTTCGGTCGTTCCCGGCGAAGAACATCGCGCCGCCGAGCATCGCCGCCTTCAGATGCCGCCGCATCTCACTCATGTGGCGCTTCTCGCGGCCGCGCTCTTCCGCCAGAAGCGCATCGCGTTCCTTCTCGTCGCCTTTT
>JAFAVZ010000109.1 GCA_019242175.1 Acidobacteriota bacterium | reverse complement strand
CATCCTCGGCCTCGGAGCGCTCCTCGTGTTCCGGCCGGTCGGCGTGCTCTCCATCGCGGCCGGCCTCGTCCTTTCCATCATCTATTACGCGATCCCGGTCGAGCCGCCGGCGTCGAAGAAGCAGAAAAAGCCGAAGACACCCTTTTGGCAGATGATCAAACGCCAGTTCCGGTTCGAGCGGACGAACATCTCCCTCCCCTTCCTGCGCGGACGCAAGCTCGTTTTTGTCGGGACGCCGCTCGTCGCGGCGGTGGTCGGCTACTCCGCGAACATCCTCCTCCTCCAGCAGCCGGTCGATGACGTCCTCAAGCGCAACGCCGCGTTCAACGGGATGGAAGTCTCGGCCCACTACGAGTACTGGGTCGTTCCGGGCGTCGTCGTCTACGACCTGAAGGAAATCGGCGTCCGCCAGACGCCCATCGACGTCCATACCGCCTTCCTCGAGTTCGCCAAGGAAGTGCGCGAGAAGCGGTACTCACGCGTCGAGCTCTCCTACCGCGGCGTCTCGAAGTTCTCCATCGACGGCGCCTCGTTCCAGCGCCTCGGCGACGAGTACGCCAAGAAGAATTACGACTACGCGCTCTACCGCTTCCCGCGCCTGTTCCATCGGTCGGGCAGCAACGCCGCCCAGCCAGGGACCACGGATCGCGACGCACTCATGCAGTTCCACAAGCAGTGGTACGGCGACGATCCGATGACGACCTCGGTGCAGAACGGGCTCCTGGCGCACTAGCGAGCAGTGTCATCCTGAGCCCCGTAGAGGGCGAAGGATCTCCCCGCACGAGCGCGTCTTGCCCGCACCAGGAGATCCTTACAGTCTTCGCTGTTCAGGATGACAGCGCGGGTTGCTTGCGGCACAGGATTCCGGCCGAGACGAGCGTCATCACCAGCCCGACCGGGAAAGGCTCGATGAACGTCATCATCGAGTTCGTCACCGGGTTGGCCATCAGACCCTTCATCTGCTCCATCTCCTTCTGCTTCTCCGCCAGCTGGGCCGGCGTGGCGCCCTTCGCCTTCTCCTTCGCCAGCATGTGCGCGGCGTACTTGTCGCCGAAGTCGGGCATGAAGCGGTAGTACATCACCTGCCAGGTCGCCACGTAGAACAGGGACGAGATCAGCGTAATGAGAATCCCGACCGCGAATCCGCGGCCGAAGCTGATCGACCCGCCGTGGTTCTCGCGGTAGGAGCGGATGCCGAAGAAAACGAGGACGAGCGACAGGAAGATCGACGTGTAACCGACGACCAGTCCGTTATCCAGATTGATCGTGCCGTTGTTGATGAACGGCATGGTGAGCAGCATCATCACCGAGGCGACGATGCCGGAGAGGATGCCGAAAACGAGGACGGTCTTTTTCATGGGCTGCGTTTCTCCTTCGGCCGCAAAGTACGCCGCGTCAAGCGTTTCCGGCGTCCTGCTTTCGGGTGATTTCGGGGTCAACGAAAGGGTGATTCAGGGGATGAGGCCCAGCTCGCGCCCTCGTTGCACCGCCTGGACGCGCCGATTCACCTGCATCTTCTCGAAAAGCCGGGACGAATGCGTCTTCACCGTATTTTCGGACACGAACAGCGCCTCGCCGATCTCGCGGTTGCTCATCCCCTTCGCAATCAGGCCAAGGATCTCGAACTCGCGCTGGGTCAGGCCGACTTCGCGCAGCTTGGCCTCGTCCAGCACGAACGGTCCGGCGGTCGGCACCGGCACTTCCTTCACCACCACGACTTCCTTCGGCCGCGTCCAGCGCAGGCCGAGGTAGATGCCGAGGGCCGTGAAGATGAGGGCGACGAGGACGCCGTAGATCTCCGCGGGGTACTCGTTGACGAAGTGCTTGTACTCGATGACCCGGAGCAGGGTGATGAGGATGCCGCCCACGACCGCCCAGAGGACGACCTGGCGCATTTAGAGGAGATCCTCCGCTTCCAGCTCGCGCAGGAGACTCAGGCTGTCCCGGAACTGGAACGCCGCGATGCCGATGCCGCGCGCCGCGATCACGTTCTCCAGCAGGTCGTCGATGAACACCGTGTGGTGCGGCAGCGAGCCGACGACTTCCAATGCGCGGCGGAAATACTCGGGATCGGGCTTCGCGACCTTGAAGCGATACGACCAGACGAAGCGGTCGTCTTTCCGGAACAGCCCCGCGAACTTCCGCGGGATCACCTCGGCATGCACTTCGTTGGAGTTGGAGAGGAACGCGACGCGGTAGCGCTCTCGCACGCGGTCGAGGACGTCTTCGATGCCGGGGATCGTCCCGTCGAAGAAATCGCTCCACAGGTCGTGGAACTCGCGGATCGAGCCGCGGTAGTCCGCCTGGTCGCAGAGGAGCTCGTAGAACTCCCAGAACGTGACCGCGCCGCGCTCCATGTCCCGATAGGCGCCGGGCGACTCGAGGAGCTCGATCAGCTCGTCGCGCGTCGTCGAGGCCTGGGAGTTGATCGAAGACAGGACCCGCTCGTACGCGAGCTTGATCACGGTGTTGCCGAGGTCGAAGAGGAACCAGGTCACCGCCATCGCATCACATCCGGAAGACTCCGACGCGCGGCGGCTCGATCGGCGCGTTGTACGCGATCGAGAGGCCCAGGCCGAGGTAGTTGCGCGTCTCGGCGGGGTCGATCACGCCGTCGTCCCAGAGGCGAGCCGTCGAATGATACGGGCTCCCCTCTTTCTCGTACTTCGCCAGCACCGGCTCGGCAATGCTCCGTTCTTCTTCTGTGCTCAGCTCTTTCCCGGCGCGCGCGAGCTGATCGCGCTTGACAGTCGTCAGGACGCCCGCCGCCTGCTCGCCGCCCATCACCGAGATCCGCGCGTTCGGCCACATCCAGAGGAAACGCGGCGAGTAGGCGCGACCGCACATCCCGTAGTTCCCGGCGCCGAAAGAGCCACCGATGATAACCGTGAACTTCGGCACGCTCGCGTTGGCCACGGCGTGCACCATCTTCGCGCCGTCTTTCGCGATGCCGCCCCGCTCGTACTGCTTGCCGACCATGAAGCCGGTGATGTTCTGCAGGAAGATGAGCGGGATCCGGCGCTGGTTGCACAGCTCGATGAAGTGCGTCGCCTTGAGCGCCGACTCGCTGAACAGCACGCCGTTGTTCGCCAGGATCCCGACCTTGTAGCCGAAGATGCGCGCGAACCCTGTGACGATCGTCGTTGCGTAGCGCTCCTTGAACTCCTGGAAGCGCGAGCCGTCGACGATCCGGGCGATGACTTCCCGCACGTCGTACGGCTTGCGCAGATCGCGCGGGATCACGCCGTACAACTCCTTCGGATCGTAGGCCGGCTCTTCCGGCGCGATGCGCGTCTCCGGCTCCTTCTTCTCGAAGCGAAGGTTCTCCGCGATGTTCCGCACGATCGCGATCGCGTCGTGGTCATCTTCGGCGAAGTGATCGGCGACGCCGCTGATCCGGGTGTGCACATCCGCCCCGCCCAACTCCTCGGCCGTCACTTCTTCGCCCGTGGCCGCTTTCACCAGCGGCGGGCCGCCGAGGAAGATCGTGCCCGTGCCTTTGACGATGACCGCTTCGTCCGACATCGCCGGCACGTACGCGCCGCCTGCGGTGCACGATCCCATCACGGCGGAGATCTGCGGGATCTCCTGTGCGGACATCACGGCCTGGTTGTAGAAAATGCGTCCGAAGTGCTCGCGGTCGGGGAAGACCTCGTCCTGGAGCGGGAGGAACGCGCCGCCGGAGTCGACGAGGTAGATGCACGGCAGGTGATTCTGCTGTGCGACTTCCTGCGCGCGGAGGTGCTTCTTCACCGTCATCGGGAAGTACGTGCCGCCTTTGACCGTCGCGTCGTTGGCGATGATCAGGCACTCGCGGCCCTGGACGCGGCCCACACCGGTGATGATTCCGGCGGCCGGCGCCTCGTCGTCGTACATCCCGTTCGCGGCGAGCGGCGAGAGCTCGAGGAACGGCGTGTTCTCGTCGAGCAGCGCGGCGATGCGTTCCCGCGGCGGCACCTTGCCCTGCTCGCGGTGGCGGGCGAGATATTTCTCGCCGCCACCGAGCCTGGCCTGGGCCAGGCGTTGGCCGAGGTCGTCGACCAGCGCCTGGATGCGGTCGCGGTTCTCGCGGAAGTCGGAAGACGTTGCGTCGAGATGAGACTCGATGGGCTCCACGGCGCGGAGGATATCGAATCGTTTGCGCGGTTGATAGGCAGAACGTAGGGCCGACTCTCCAGTCGGCCCCCAATGTAGATAGCGAGCTACGAGACGATCTTCACCACCACTCGCTTCACCGACCCGTCGGCGTTGCGATGCGTGCGGATCACGACTTCCTGTCCGACCTGCAAAGACGGCGCGGCGACCTTCGCGTTCGCACGCACCGGCCGTTGATCCCGAAGCTTCAGCGCGGAGCGGGCGATGGTGGTCGACGAACCGTCGCGGAGCGTGATCTTCACGCTTTCCTTCGTCATCTGGACCGACGCGACCGTGCCGTGGACCTTGTCTTTCTTCTGCTCGCGTTGCGTCGCCAGATGCTTCGCGTGAGCCTGTCCCGGCACGTGCGGCGCCGGCGCGGCGTGCAGCGAGTGCGACGCGATGCCGACGGCGAACAGCGCGAGAACGATGCCGAAGAGGCGGCGCTTGGCCAACGCAAAGAGGGCGATCATCGCCGTGCTGAACATGAGGAACATCTTTCCGATCGGTCCGAGGTCGGGAACGGCGACGACGGCGTCGATGATGGTCGCCACGGAGGTGGTCGGCGAGCCGAGCGTGGCGCCGCCGGTGGGGGCGCTGAGCGTGAGGTTGAACGTCTCCGGCCCCTCGACGATCAGGTCGGTGAGGATCGGCACATTGAACGTCTGGGACGTGACGCCCGGGCCGAACGTGACCGTGCCGCTCGTCGCGGTATAGTCGCTGCCGGCCGTCGCCGAGCCGTTCGACGTCGCGTAGTTCGCCGAGACGGTTCCCGTGCTGCCGCCGGTGCGCGTGACCGTGACGGTGAGCACGCCGCCGTTCTCATTGACCGAGTACGTCGCGCTGCTGAACTGGATCGTGCCCGGTTCGATGTCGTTGATGGTCACCGTAGCCGTGCTCTGCGCGCCGAGCGAGGCGGCCATCGGGTTGGAAAGGCTGACGGTGAAGGTCTCCGGTCCTTCCACCGCGGTGTCGTCGAGGATGGGAACGCTGAACGTCTGGGAGGTCTGCCCCGCCGCGAACGTCACCGTCCCGGTGGAGGTCGTGTAGTCGGAGCCGGCCGTCGCCGAGCCGTTCGCCGTCGCGTACTGGACGGTCGCCGGGTCGGTGCCGCCGGTGCGGGTCACCGTGAGCGTCACCGTGCCGGCGTTCTCGTTGACGTTGTAGGTCACCGGGTTGAAGACGATCGTGCCGCCGTTCACTTCGACGGCTCCCATGTCCACGTTGGCTCCGACGGGGCGCGTCGTGCCGCGTTGATCGGTCGTGACCGTCGGCGTGAGCGTCTGGTCGCCCGCGTCGATGGCCGGGCTGCCCGGCTGCGGCAGATGCGTCTGCGTCGTGCCGCCGTTGTTCGCGAGCGGACCGAGATTCGGGTCGGTGCCGGTGATGTTGCCTCCGCCGTCCACGGTCACGGTGCTCGGCGCCTCGACGAGAGACTCCTTGATGTTCACCGTGCCGTTGCCGCCGATGTCCGCGTTCGCGGCCCCAGTGTTGTTCGCCACGATGCTGTTCACGACGTCGACCGTGTTGTTCTCTACGAAGAACCCGCCGCCGTCGCCCACCGCCGTGTTCGACGCGATCGTGACGTGCTCCAGCGTGACGCCCGCGTAGGCGTCATAGAAATAGACGCCGCCGCCCGGGCCCGCCGTCGCGTTGTTGCCGGAGATGGTCGTGTTTCGGATCAGCACCGGATTGTCCGGCTGGTAGAAGTAGATGCCGCCGCCCTTCGGCGCGCTGTTGCCGGAGATCGTCGAATTCGTGATCGTGAAAGTCGAGTCACTATCGGTGTCCTGGAGGTGGATGCCTCCGCCGAGCTGAGAGGCCATGTTCCCCGAGATCGTCATGCGGTTGAGCGTGATCGGCGAATCCGGATCGTAGAGATAGATGCCGGCGCCGTTCCGTGCGGTGTTGTTCTGAAGGACGACGTCCTCGAACAAGTTCGGGAAGCTTTCGTCGTTCGTGTCTTCGATGTAGATACCGCCACCGTCGCCGGTGGCGCTGTTGCCGCTGATCGTGGTGTTCCGGATGGTGAAGTGGAAGTCGAAGCCATCCATCCACAACCCGCCGCCGTCGTCCGTGGCGTGGTTGCCGGAGATGACCATGTTGTTGAGCGTCAGGTTCTCGTTGGAATCGCTGATACCGCCGCCGTCATCCGCATTGCCGCCGCTGACCGTGAGGCCGGAGATCGAAATGTCGAGCAGGCTGCCGCCGCTGTACAGGTAGAACACGCGCGAGCTGTTGTTTCCGCTCACGGTGAGCGCCGCCGGGCCGGGGCCCTGGATGTCCACCGAGTCGGTGACCTCGAGCTGGCCACTGGTGAGGGTGATGGTGCCCGTCAGCCCGGACTGGAACGTGATCGTGTCCGCTCCGGCTGCGCCGTTCGCCGAGGCGATGGCGTCGCGAAGACTGCCCGCACCACTGTCGTTGAGATTCGTGACGGTGAACGTGGCCGCCTGTGCGACAGGCGCGGCCAGCGCGGTGATGCCGAGCGCTCCGGCGGCAACGGCAATGGGCTTGACGGACTTCGCTACGCGACGACGGCTACGAGACATGCTCTCTACCCTCCCACTCGCTACTTTCCACAATCGTAGCAAGAGTTTGGAGAAGGCGGACTCAGTATTTGCCGAGGTCCGTGGCTCGCCGCCTGCAAGCCGAGTCCGGCATGCCGCCGCCGCCCATCGATCCCCGCATCGCCTCCGCGACGTGGACGGAACGCTTCGGCGCGTTGCGCAATCTGCGGCCGTTCCTCTCCTTGATCTGGCAGACGAGTCGTACGCTGACGACCGCGGACCTGGTCGTGCGCATGATCGGCGCGCTGATGCCGGTCGCGACGCTCTACGTCGGCAAACTGATCATCGATGAGGTCATCGCCCTCGCGCGCGGCGGCTTCCCCACCGCCGATCTCTCCTTCTGGCTCCCAGGCCATCCCCTCGCCCGCCTCGGCGGCCTCCTGCTCCTCGAGCTCGGGTGCGCCGTCCTCAGCGACGTCCTCGCCCGCCTCGCGACGCTCCTCGACTCGCTGCTCGCCGAACGCTTCTCGAATCTGACCAGCCTTCGCCTGATGGAGCACGCGGCGACGCTCGATCTCGAGGATTTCGAGGACAGCGAGGTGCAGGACCGGCTCGAACGCGCCCGCCGCCAAACCACCGGCCGAATGACCCTCCTCGGACAACTCTTCGGCCAGGCGCAGGCGATCGTGACGATCATCAGCTTCTCGATCGGCCTCGTCGCCTACGCGCCGTGGCTGATCGCGCTGCTTCTCATCGCCCTCGTCCCGGCGTTCCTCGGCGAGGCGCACTTCAACGCGCTCAGCTACTCGCTCGACTTCCGGCGCACGCCCGAACGGCGCGAGCTCGACTATCTGCGCCAGACCGGCGCGACGGTGGAGACGGCGAAGGAAGTGAAGATCTTCGGCCTCAACGCCTATCTGCTGCAGCGCTACCGCGCGCTGGCGGACAAGCTGTACGAGGCGAACCGCGCGCTGGCGAATCGGCGCGCGCTTTGGGGCGGCGTGCTGACGACCGTCGGCACGCTCGGCTACTACGTCGCGTACGCGTTCATCGCCTGGCGCACGCTGCGCGGCGATTTCACGATCGGCGACCTGACGTTCCTCGCCGCCGCCTTCCGGCGTCTCCGCACGCTGCTGGAGGACCTGCTCGGCAGCTTCTCCCAGGTCGCCGGCCAGGCGCTCTATCTCGACGATCTGTTCTCGTTCTTCCGCATCATCCCGGAGATCATCTCGCCGCCGAACGCACTGCCGTTCCCGACGCCGATCCGCGACGGCTTCCGGTTCGAGAACGTCGGGTTCCGCTATCCCGGAGCCGAGCGCTGGGCGGTGCGCAATCTCGAGTTCACGCTGCACTCCGGCGAAGTGCTGGCGCTCGTCGGCGAGAACGGCGCGGGCAAGACGACGCTCGTGAAGCTATTGGCCCGGCTCTACGATCCCGATGAAGGGCGCATCCTGCTCGACGGTCGCGACCTCCGCGAGTACGACCTCTCCCAGCTGCGGTCGAACATCGGCGTGATCTTCCAGGACTTCGTGCGCTACCAGATGACCGCCGCGGAGAACATCGCCGTCGGCCGCATCGAGGCCGTGGACGACCGCCCGCGCATCGTGGACGCCGCGCGCCGGAGCATGGCCGACGAGGTGATCCGCCGCCTGCCGAATCAATACGACCAATGGCTCGGCAAACGATTCCGCTCCGGCGTGGAGCTGTCCGGCGGCGAATGGCAAAAACTCGCGATCGGCCGCGCCTACATGCGCGACGCGCAGCTGCTGATCCTCGACGAACCGACCGCGGCCCTCGACGCCCGCTCCGAGTTCGAGGTTTTCCAACGGTTCAAGGAGCTGAGCCACGGCAAGACCGCCGTACTGATCTCCCACCGCTTCTCCAGCGTCCGGATGGCCGACCGCATCCTCGTGCTCCACGACGGCCGCATCGAGGCCGCCGGAACGCATCAGGAGCTGCTGGAGGAGTCACCGCGGTATGCGGAGCTCTTCGAGTTGCAGGCGGCGGGGTACCGGTGAGGGCGCTATTGGGAGCGCTCGTCAGTCCTCACCTTATTTTTCGCGACCGAAAGTAGTTTTTCGAGATCCGCCAGATCCTTCCTGCGTCCCGAGGTTCGTTTGTTCTGCAGCAGCGCGTCCCAGCCGAGAAAATGCACGGGCTGATCATCGAGCGTCGCGTCGATTCGCGATTGCCATGCATCCTCGAACGCAACGCCGGAGATCGACGTGAGGAGGTCGATGCGGTTGGGCGGATGGCCGAGCTGGACCACCTGTCCGGAACGGAGAAGATCCTGCTCGTTCAGTCCAAGAGCTTCGAAGCCAAACGCGCTGAGCACGGACAAGACGCGCTGAACGTTCTCGGGCTCCGCGCGAATCAGGAAGTCGATATCGCCCGTGAAGCGGGGATGACCGTGAAACGCAACGGCGTGACCGCCAACCACGAGGTATTCAACTCTGTGAGAGTTCAACAATGCGATGAACTCTTTCAAATCGGCTTGCAGCTTCGCCAAGAGCACCTCGGTGACGTTCGATCAGCTCGAGCAGAATATCGAGGCGCTCCGCCGGCGTCAGACGGGCGTAGAACTGGTCGTCTGCGCGTTCGGCATCCTCGAAACTGCTGAACAGCCGGATCGTGCGGTCCACGGCTCGGGACTGTAGCACGCGCGGCCGTGATACGGTTTCTGTGTCCAAGCACAGACGTTTCGCGGTTTTGCATCAACAACGCGCGGGATGCGGCGACGAAGAGCTAACCTTCCCCCAAGCTCGCCAACAAGGCCCCCGCCAGCGCCTCCGCGATCTCCGTCCGCACCGCCGTCGCGTTTGGGCCAGTGTTCAGCAGCGCGTCCACGTCCGCGCGGTCGATGAACTCCACCTCCACGAGGCAGGCCTTCGTCTTCTTCGCCAGGAAGGCGTCGTTGAGGACGCCGAGGCGTTGGTCTTTCACGCGGCGGTCGCGGGTTTTCGGGTCGCGGTTCTGCACCGCGGTAAAGACGGCTTTCTGGATCGTCGTCGCGAGCGCGAGATCGTCGTCGTAATTCGGGTTGTCGTGCTCCCTGGGTCGGATGAGCGTCTCCACGCCGCGCGCGTTGTGCGCATCGCTCGCGTTGCAGTGGATGCTGAGGAAGAGATCGGCGTCCGTCTGCCTGGCGAGGCGGGCGCGGTCGGAGAGGCCGAGGTTCGTGTCGTCGTCGCGGGTGAGGAAGATGTGGACTTCGTGCTTGCCGTCGGTCGCGAGCTTGCGCAGCGCGTCGCGCGTCTTGCGCACGAGGTCGAGCGTCACGTCTTTCTCCTTCACGCCGCTCGGGCTCGTCGCGTTGTTCGGCGAAGAGCCGCCGATCTTTTCCGTTCCGCCGTGGCCGGCGTCGAGGACCACCGTTCCCCGTTTCATCGCTAACCGTCCAGTTCCGCGTCGGCGAGCGCGCTTCCGACGCCGTCGCCGTCGTCCGCGGGCGTCGCGTTCGGATCCACCGGCGTCTGGTCGATCCACTTCGTGCCGAGATAGGCGGCGTGGCTCGTGCCGATGATCGTGACCATCATCTGCGTCAGGCCGGGCAGCGCGGTGATCGCGGCCGGATCGGTCTTGAAGAACAGCTGCCACAATGACGCGCCGTACATCAGCAGCGCGAACACGGTGAAGAGGAACATCTGCACTTTGCCGATGTCGAGGTAAGCCGTGTTCGCGATCTCGTCGCCTTCGAGCATGTCCATGAAGCGCGCGTCGCTCGGCACGGGGTTCACATAGAGCAGCCCCTCGCGATTCGCCTGAATGTTCTGCGGCGTCTCCCCGCGCAGCAGGCTCGCGGTCTTCTCCGTGACCTTCTGCTCCTGCGCCGGCTCCTTCTGCTTCTTGTTGCTCTTGACCATGGTCGAGAGCACGGTCGAGCCGCCGCTGATGCCGAGCAGTTGCCACACCTCGGCCGGGATGTCGATGTTCAACGCATCGGCGAGCGTCTTCACGTGCGGATCGAATACGCGGGCCAGGCCGACGGCGAGTAGCGCGCTGCCGATGAGCACCGTCCAGCCGATGATCTGGAACCGCGTGAGGCTCATCAGGTTGCGGTCGCTGATCAAAATCCCGCCGGGTCGGCCGAGCCGCAGCTTGCCGATCACCGCGAGCAGCGCGATCACGACGGCCACGACCAGAGCCCAGAGTGCCGCGACGGTCAGCGTCCAGCCGCGGAACGGGCCGAGAAGGTTGGCCAGGATGAGGATCAGCACGATGCCGATGATTCCGGTCAGGATCACCATGCGGTTCGACTCGGGGCTGGAGCGACCTAATTGAGGCGCCATCGATCGTCTCTCCTCTTTGTGTGAGAGGGACGGATTCAGCCTTTTCTCACCCCTCGTACAAATCGGCGAGCAATTCGCCGAGGCGCAGGAGCTCCGAGGACGAGAGCCGGGGCGCGTGACGCGCCAGCTCTTTGATCGCCCGGGTGCGGCCGATCGGCAACGCTTCGAGACGAGCAAGCTCGTCGTCGAACGAGTCCGCGACGCGATCGACGAGTCCCGCGGAGAGCGCGTCGGCAGCGGATAGAACCTCGTTGCCGAGGAAGAGGCGGCGGGCGGTGGGATGGGAGAGCGACTCGCGCCAGCGCGACGTACCGCCGAAGCCGGTCACGATCCCGATCCGTGCGCCGGGATGCGAGAACCGCGAACGCGGCGTCGCGAACCGGAGATCGAACGACAACGCGAGATCGAGCGCGCCGCCGAAGCAGTCGCCGTCGATGATCGCCACGGTGACCATCGGCAGCGACGCGATCTCGTCAAATAGCGATTGCCCGAGCTGCGCGAAGTCGTAGGCCTCGAACGGCGTGAAGCGCGCCATCTCCGCCATGTCCGCGCCGGCGGCGAAGAGGCCGGGGCGGGCGGAGCGGAAGACGAACAGCGAGCCATCGGAAGGAAGCGCGGCGCGGATCGAGCGCAATGCGGACGACGACAGCAGATTCATCCCGCCGTCGTCGAATACGAATTCGCGGCGCATCAGCGCTGGACGGCGTTGCGGATGGCTTCGACGGCCGCCGACGTCGGCGTTCCGGGGAGAAAGATCTCGCGGATGCCGATCTCCTTCAGGCGCGGGATGTCCTGTTCGGGAATGATCCCGCCGGCGAACACGACCACGTCCTCCGCGCCCTCTTCCTTGAGCAACCGCATGATCTCCGGGAACAGCACGTTGTGCGCGCCGGAGAGGATCGAGAGGCCGATCGCGTCGACGTCTTCCTGCACGGCGGCGGACACGATCTGCTCCGGCGTCTGGCGGAGGCCGGTATAGATGACTTCCATCCCCGCATCGCGCAACGCGCGGGCGATCACCTTCGCGCCGCGGTCGTGGCCGTCGAGGCCCGGCTTCACGATCAGCACGCGGATCTTGCGATCGCTCATGACTGCGGCATCTCCGCCGGCGCCTCGCGGAACTTCGAGAGGATCACGATGTCGTGGTACTGCCCCTCGCGGTAAAAATCGCGCACGAGCTTCCCCTCTTCGACGAAGCCGTGCGCGAGCAGGACGTGTTGCGCCCGTTCGTTGTACTCGAACACGTTGATGCGGAGCTTGCGGAGGTTCATCTCGTCGAAGGCGAAACGGACGAGCGTGCCGATGGCGTCGCCGCCGAAGCCGCGGTTCCAGGCCGAGGGCTCGCCGATGAACAGGCCGAACCAGCCGGTGCGCGACACCCAGTCGATGTCGTGGATCGAAGCGTTGCCGACGTGCGACCGGTCATCCTTCCGTTCGATCGCGAAGTGCCGTTCCGCCGGGCCGGGATGCATCGCCCCTTCGAGCCATTCGAGCTCGTTCTGGAACGCGATCGGGTAACGCGACTTCAGCGTCCGGACGATGTTCGGATCGTTCATCCAGCGATAGCAGCGCTCCAGATCCTCGCGCTCCAACGCCCGCAGAATCACGTGCTCCCCGGCGATCATGAAGCGCTTCCGCCCCTCGCGGTGAGGGTCGGGGCCGAGATCGCGTTCCGTTCGGTTGGCCATGTCGGGATTATATGAGTTGCCGGTTTCTGGTTACTCGTCGCTTGTTCAGCCGCGCCGAAACCTACGAGGCTCGAGTAACCAGCAACCAGCAACCACGTGGCATCCTCCCTGCTCCCCTGCGGCCCATGAACCTGCAAGGAATCATCTTCGACGTCGACGGCACGCTCGTCGACTCGAATCACCTTCACACCGACTGCTGGATGGAGGCCTTTGCGCACTTCGGCAAAGAGTTTCCGCGCGACGTCGTCTTTCATCAGATGGGCAAGGGCGGCGACCTCCTCGTCCCCGACCTCCTCACTGCGCGGGAGATGCTGCGCTTCGGCGAAGAGGTGAAGAAGATGCGCGGCGATCTCTGGAAGCGCGCCTACATGCTGCGCGTGCAGCCGTTTCCGTACATGCGGCAGGCGCTCGAAGAGCTGCGCGGCCGGGGCGTTCGGCTCGCGCTCGCGTCGTCCTCCGATCCCGAGGAGGTGGAGTACTATACGCAGCTTCTCGGCGTCGGCCAGCTCCTGGAAGGGACGACGTCGAAGGGCGACGCAGAGTTCTCGAAGCCCTCTCCGGAGATCTTCCGGGCCGCGTTGGCGCGCATCGGCACCGACGAGGCGCGGACGCTCGCCGTGGGTGATACTCCGTACGACATCCTGGCCGCGCATCGCGTCCCGCTCCCGGTCGCGGCCGTGTTGTCCGGCGGATTCGAATCCGCGGAGCTGGAGAAGGCCGAGTTCTGTTTCGCTCACGTCGAAGAGCTGGTGGGAGAGATCGAACGGATCGATGAGTACTTCAACGAGTGACGTGCACCGCCGGGCGATCATCGTCGACGGTCACTGCGATACGCCGTACCGCCTTCATCGCCACGACGTCCACATCGACGAGCACGACACGGAGGCGCAGTTCGATCTCCGTTCGTTCCTCGAGAGCGGCATCACCGCCTCCTTCTTCGTCTCCTACGTTCCGCCGCACTACGTCGGCCACGGCGCCGCCGACTTCGCGTACAAGCTGATCGACGTCATCCACGCCGAGGTGCTGCGCGATGCGCGGATGACGTTCGTGAGCGACGCGGCCGGCATCCGCGCCGCCAAGCGCGACGGCAAGGCGGGCGTGATGATCGGCATCGAAGGCGGCCACGCCATCGAAGACTCGCTCGACATCCTCCGCGACTTCTACGCCCGCGGCGCGCGCTACCTGACGCTCACCCACGTCAACACCAACAACTGGTGCGACTCCTCGGGGGACGCGCCGCGACACGGCGGCCTCACCGACTTCGGCCGCGAGGTCGTCCGCACAATGAACGACCTCGGCATGATCGTCGACGTCTCGCACATCTCCGACGCCGCCTTCTACGCGGTGATCGAGACGACGCGGACTCCGGTGATCGCCACGCACTCATCCTGCCGCGCGCTCTGTCGCCATCCTCGCAACATGACGGACGACATGCTCCGCACGCTGGCGAAGAACGACGGCGTCTGCATGATCAACTTCTTCTCGGCCTTCATCAGCGACGACGTCGCGCAGGTGCTGATGAACTCCACGAAGCGGGCGAAGGTCGGCAACGGCACCGGCGGCGGCACCGAGGAGCTGCCGGACGATCGCATCGACTGGGATGAGTACCTGAAGTGGTTCACCAGCCTCGGCTGCCCTCGCGCAACGCTCGACCAGGTCGTGGATCACATCGCGCATGCGGTCGAAGTGGCAGGGATCGATCACGTCGGGATCGGGAGCGATTTCGACGGCGTGCCGGCGTTGCCCGACGGTCTGCAAAGCGCGGCGACGCTTCCCGCGCTGACGGAGCGGATGCTCCAACGCGGCTTCGGGGAAACGGACGTGGAGAAGGTGTTGGGCGGCAACTTCCTGCGCGCGTTCGAGGCGATCGAGGCGGCGAAGAGGTAGTTGCTGGTTGTTGGTTGCTGGTTACTTGCGCTCCGGCGCCTGGAACCGGCATCGCCGCAAGCAACCAGCAACCAGTAACAAGCAACCGGTTACAATCCCCGCATGCCGTCCGAAGTCGAAGTCTTGCGCGAACTGGCGAAGGCCTACTGGGCCGGCCGCGACATCCCGTGCCCGAAGCATCCCGGCGCGAAGATGATCGGCAGCTTCGTCCAGACCACCGCGAAGGATCACATCTTCCTCACCTGCGCGCGGGCCAACGAGACGATCACCATCCCTCAGCGCCCAAAGCAGCTGGAGTTCCAGCGCCAGCAGGTGGAGGGCTTCGTCGAGAACATCCAGCGCGGCGACGCGAACCTCTGCTACCGCTGTCAGGCGCGGCTGGAGGTCGCGACGAACGAGAATCCGAACACGGGCGTGACGGAGTTCACCTTCACTTGCACGCGCTGCTTCTCGTACGGGACGTGGACCGGGCTGCCGGAGCTGGCCAAGATCGGCTCGGCTCCGACCTCCGGAACCAAGAAAAAATCAGGGGCGGTGGCGGATTGATGCAAATCGGGGTAGGGAATTCCAGATCTGCGTCACTCCTATACCAAATGCCCGTTCGGGCAAGGAGTGCCTCTAGCTGATGAACGGCGCGGAAATGCAGGAGCAACACGACGAACCGATCGTAGAAGCCTACGAGTGGATCGAGACTTCGCGCCTTTCCGAGCTCGTGGCGAATTTCGCCCGGGTGCACATCCTCATCTCGATCTTCGACGGCGACCCCGAGCGCTGGCTGAAGTTCATCCTGACCGAGGGGACGAGCGAGGAACGGGAGCACGACCTGCCGTTCGTGATGGACCTGAAGGAGCGCCTCACGGCTGAGCCGTTGCTGATCGAGGACATGCGCCGCATCGTGCGCGAGTTCTCGGCGATGTTCACTCGCGACCCGCTCACGGCATAAGATCGAGGGTGTCATGGAGACGTGGGGGCGGGCTTCAGCCCGTCCCGGAACCGGCTGAAGCCGGTCCCCACGTTCCGCACACCCAGATCATGCCTGATCCTCATGTCGTCATCGTCGGAGGCGGCTTCGGCGGCCTCTATACCGCGCGCAATCTGAAGGACGTCCCCGTTCGCGTGACGATGGTCGATCGTCACAACTATCACCTCTTCCAGCCGCTCCTCTACCAGGTCGCAACCGCGGGTTTGAATCCGAGCGACATCGCGACGCCGATCCGCGGCATCGTTCGCAAGCAGGCGAACGTCAACGTCCTCCTCGGCGACGTCGTCTCCATCGACACATCAAAGAAATCGATCGCGCTCACCGACGGCGCTTCTCTCGCGTACGACTATCTCGTCCTCGCCACGGGCGCCACCCATTCGTACTTCGGCCATCCCGAATGGGAAGCGATCGCGCCAGGGCTCAAGACGATCGACGACGCGCTCGACATCCGCCGCCGCGTGCTCCTCGCCTTCGAGGCGGCGGAGCGCGAGACCGATCCGAAGAAGCAGGAGGCGCTGCTGACGTTCGTCGTCATCGGCGCCGGGCCGACCGGCGCGGAGATGGCCGGCGCGCTCTCGGAGATCGCGCGGCAAACGATGCTCCGCGACTTCCGGCGCATCGATCCGTCGAGCGCGCGCGTGATCCTGCTCGAGGGCAAGGACCGCGTCCTTCCGCCCTACCCGCCCGACCTCTCCGAGAAAGCCCGCCAGCAACTCGTCCGCCTCGGCGTCGAAGTCATCACGAACGCGATCGTGACCGACGTGACGACCGACCACGTCTCGATCGGCGAACGCACGATCGCGACCCGCACGGTCGTCTGGGCCGCCGGCGTCGCCGCCTCCCCACTCGCCCAAACTCTCGGCGTGCCGCTCGATCGCGCCGGACGCGTTCTCGTCGAGCCCGACCTCACGATCCCCGGCCACAAAGACGTGTTCGTGATCGGCGACCTCGCCGCGGTCCGGATGCGCGGCGAGCAATGGGTGCCGGGCGTCGCGCCGGCCGCGATTCAGGAAGGGCAGCACACCGCGATGAACCTCGAACGCGCCGTCGACGGCCAGCCGTTGCGCGCCTTCCGTTACAACGACAAAGGCTCGCTCGCGACCATCGGCCGCGCGGCCGCCGTCGCCGACTTTGGCCGCTTCAAGCTGAGTGGCTTCCTCGCCTGGTTTGCCTGGCTGGCGATCCACATCTTCTTCCTCATCGGCTTCCGCAACCGCTTCCTCGTGATCACGCAGTGGGCGTGGGCGTACCTCACGTATCAACGCGGCGCGCGCTTGATCACCGGGCGGACTTCGACGGAGCGCTCGCCGTAGGACGGCTCAGCCACCAGCACGCGAACGCCACGCCGAACATGCCGACGACGCGCATGAACAGCTCGGCCATCAGCCAGAAGTTCATCGCGAAGTTGCCGTAGTGCGCCTCGCTCCACGCGCCGAGGCGATTCG
>JAFAVZ010000638.1 GCA_019242175.1 Acidobacteriota bacterium | reverse complement strand
GTTCCACCGCGGCGAGGCGGGCGTCACGTTGCGGATCTACATCACCGGCGACACGTTGATCCACGAGCATCTGAAGGACATTCCGAAGCGCTTTCCCAACATCGACATCGCCCTCCTTCACCTCGGCGGCACACGCATCGCCGGCGTGCTCCTCACGATGGATGCGAAGCAGGGTGTGGAGATGATCCGCATCGTGAATCCCGAGACCGCGATCCCGATCCATTACGACGACTACCCGGTCTTCAAGTCGCCTTTGTCGGATTTCCAAGCCGCCGTGCGCGAGGCGGGATTCGAGAAGCGCGTGCACTATCTGCAACGCGGCGAGACGTTCGGCATCGAGGTGCCGGCCAACCGGCTGCGCTAACGCCGCGCGCGAGCCAACAACACTTCCCGTTCGCGCGCGTTGCGCGTCAGCGATGCGGCGCGCTCGAATTCCGCACGCGCTTCTTCGACGCGGCCGAGCTTCTCGAGCAGATCGCCGCGCACGCTCGGCAGGAGGTGATAGCCGGCGAGCGATTTCTCGACGAGCAATGCGTCGGCGAGTGCGAGACCGGCGGCGGGGCCGAACGCCATCGCATGAGCCATCGCCCGATTGAGTTCGATCACGGGTGAGGGCGTCGCGATCGCCAGCGCGTCGTAAAGAGATGCGATGCGCCGCCAATCGGTCTCCGCGGCCGTTCGCGCGCGACCGTGGCAGGCGGCGATCGCGGCTTGCATCGCGTAGGGACCAAGCACGCCGTTCGTCAGACGCTCCGCGAGCGCGAGTCCGCGCAGGCCGCGACGAATGAGCAACTGATTCCAACGGCTGCGATCCTGATCGAGCAGCAGAATCGCCTCGCCGCCTGGACCGACGCGGGCGCCGAGGCGCGAGGCCTGAATCTCCATCAACGCGACGAGGCCGTGCACCTCCGCTTCGTTCAGCATCAGGCCGGCGAGGATGCGGCCGAGACGGAGGGCGTCTTCGCAGAGGGCGGGACGCGTCCAGTCGTCGCCGGCGGTCGCCGCGTAGCCTTCATTGAAGATGAGGTAGAGCACCTCGAGCACAGACGCCAGCCGTTCCGCGAGCTGGTTGCGCGGCGGCAGCTCGAACGGAACGCCGGCCGCGGAGAGCGTCTTCTTCGCGCGCACCACGCGCTGCTGGATCGTCGCGACCGGCGCGAGAAACGCGCGGGCAATCTCCTCCGTTGTGAGGCCGCCGAGGAGGCGGAGCGTGAGGGCGACTCGGGATTCGGTGGGCAGGATGGGATGGCAGGCGATGAACACGAGGCGGAGCAGATCGTCCCCCACGTGATCGTCGATGGATGCATCCCAGTCGGGCATGACCGTCTCCGACTTCCCCAGTTCCTGATGCTTGCGCTCCAACAGCTCGTTGCGGCGGAAGAGATCGATCGCGCGATGCTTGGCCGTCGCCATCAACCACGCGCCGGGATTGTCCGGCACGCCCGCATCCGGCCACTGCTGCAACGCGGCGAGCAAGGCATCCTGCGCGAGATCCTCGGCCAGGCCGACGTCGCGCACGATGCGGGTCAGGGCGGCGATCAGCTTCGCCGACTCGATCCGCCAGACCGCCTCGATGCTGCGATGCGTCCGATCCGCCGCCGTCATGGACGACGGATCAGAGCATCAACCCCGAAGCAGGCGCAACCGGTGTGGCCTCGGAACTACTGCTGCTTGTTCTTCTCCGCCAACGCGTTCAGTTCTGCTTCCTGCTTCTGCACCGCCGGCGCGAGCTCGCCGAAATCCTCCGCTTCGTAGTGGGGCCGGAGCTCGATCACCGAGTCGGCGCCGGTCGGATTCGGGCAACGCTTCATCCACTCAACGGCTTCCTCCAGCGATCGGACCTGGAGGATCCAGTAGCCGGCAACCAGCTCCTTCGTTTCCGCGAACGGCCCGTCGACCACGGAGCGCTTGTCGCCCGAGAAGATGACTCGCGCACCGGCCGAGCTCGGCTTGAGGCCGTCGGCGTCGAGAAGGATCCCCGCCTGGATCATCTCCGCGTTGAACTTGCCCATCTCTTCCATCATGGTGGAGAACTCCTCCACCGGCGGCAGACCCGCTTCCGTTTCCGCAGTCGCTTTGACGAACGCCATCACTTTCATCGTGTTTCTCCTCTTTCGATTTCTGTCCGCGGATTCCACCGCGCTTCACCAACACGTCGAACGGGAAAGGGGCGGATCGACACGGCCGGGAGATTTTTTCGAGTTGCTGGTTCCTGGTTGCTCGTTGCTCGAACTGCTGCGCTTGAAACCGGCAGAGGCGCGAGCCGCCAGCAACCAGTAACCAGCAACAAGGAACTGGTACTACAATCCCGCTCCCTCATGGGCAAGCCGTTTTACGTCACCACCGCGATCCATTACGTCAACGATCTCCCGCACATCGGGCACATGTATGAAAACATCGTGGCCGACGTCATCGCGCGGCATCGGCGGCGGATGGGCGACGACGTCTGGTTCCTGACCGGCACGGACGAGCACGGCCAGAAGATCGAGCGCTCCGCGGCGAAGGAAGGCATCCTCCCCATCGAGCTCGCCGACCGCGTGGTCGAGCATCACCACGAGCTGTGGAAGCGTCTCGACATCAGCCACGACGACTTCATCCGCACCACGGAATCGCGCCATCGTCTCGGCGTCCTGGAGCTCATCCGCCGCATCGAAGAGAAGAACCCGGGCGACATCTACCTCGGCGAGCATTCCGGCTGGTACTGCCAGAGCGAAGAGACGTTCATCCCCGAGAACCAGGTGCGCGACGGCAAGGACGAGAGCGGCCATCCGGTCGAGATGACGACCGAGCGCAACTACTTCTTCAAGCTCTCCGCCTACACCGACCGCCTGCTCGCGCACTACCGCGAGAATCCAGGCTTCGTGAAGCCCGCCTCCCGCCTCAACGAAGTCGTGTCGTTCGTCAAAGAAGGTCTCAAGGACCTCTCGATCTCGCGAACCGCGATCAAGTGGGGCATCCCCTTCCCGGGCAATCCCGACCACGTCATCTATGTGTGGATGGATGCGCTGACGAACTACATCGCGGCGCTCGGCTTCGGCAGCAACGACGACGCGAAGGTCGGCAAGTTCTGGCCGGCAGACATCCATCTCGTCGGCAAAGACATCGTGCGCTTCCACGCCGTGTACTGGCCGGCGTTCCTGATGGCGGCGGGCATCGAGCTGCCGAAGTCGGTCGTCGGCCACGGCTGGTGGCTGCGCGACAACGAGAAGATCTCGAAGTCGCTCGGCAACGTCGTTCGCCCGTACAACATCCTCGACGACTTCGGCCCCGACGCGCTCCGTTACTACGTGCTGCGCGAGATGGTCTTCGGGCAGGATCAGAACTACTCCGACGAGGCCCTCCTCAACCGCTACAACGCCGACCTCGCCAACGACCTCGGCAACACGCTCTCGCGCGCGGTGAAGATGAGCGACACGTATTTCGGCGGTAAGACGCCGCCGATTCCGTGCAACGACAACGACCTGGAGAAGGCCGCGAAGCAGATCGTGCCGGAGTACCTCCGCGCCATGGACGACCTCGCCTTCCAACGCGCGCTCGAAATCGCGTGGAAGCTAGTGACGGCGACGAACGGCTACATCGTCGCGAAAGAGCCGTGGAAGATGTTCAAGGAGAACGGCGCGGACGACGCGCTCTCCCGCGTGCTCTGGAACTGCCTCGAGGCCGCGCGCATCGTGTGGGTGATGATGGCCCCGTTCCTCCCCCGCTCGACGAAGCTCGCGCTGGAGCGCATCGGCGCCGATCCGTCCTTCATCTCGCACGAGGCGCTGCAGTGGGGCGGATTGCCGAACGGCGCGCCGATCCAGGCGACCGACCCGATCTTCCCCCGCGTCGACATCAGCCAATACATTGGAAAGAAAATGGACGAAACCACGAACGCTGCTCCTCCCGCCGAAGCCACGCAGGCCGCCGCTCCCGACGCGGCGCGCATCTCCATCGACCAGTTCAAGGAAGTCGACCTGCGCGTCGCCGAAGTGCGCGCCGCCGAACGGGTGCCGAAGTCGAAGAAGCTGCTGAAGCTCACGGTCTCCACGGGCGAGGAAGAGCGGACGATCGTGGCCGGCATCGGGACGAAATATCAGCCCGAGGAGCTGGTGGGGCGGAAGATCGTGATCGTGGCGAATTTGCAGCCGGCGAAGCTGATGGGCGTGGAGTCGAACGGCATGGTGCTGGCCGCCGAGCTGAACGGCGAACCGTCGCTCCTGAGCGTGGATGCAGGGACACCGGCGGGGACGAAGGTGCGGTGACGTTGTTGCTAGTTGCTAGTTGCTGGTTGCTGGTTGCTGGTTACTCGCGCAGCAGCGCCGCTACGCGCCGAGGCGCGAGCAACCTGTAACCGGTGCAAGTCCTGAACGTCTCGGTGCTCGCCTCCGCCGAACGGGGACCCGTCGTAGCCGCGCGTAGATGCGCAGACGGCGGCGGGACGACGCATGTTACCGGTTCTGCTGGTTCCTCGCGCAGCAGCGCCGCTACGCGCCGAGGTGCGAGTAACCAGCAACCAGCAACCAGCAACCAGCAACTCGTAACCCCAGCAACCGTTCAAAATCTGCACACAAAGACAATTTCGCGACACTCCGGTAGGCCGCGGAAACGCCGTTCATCAATAGAATCAATGACTTAGGTTCTGGCCCGGCCCTTGGACTATGTTCCGGGCGATGAACAAAGAATCGAGCGCCGGCCGTGTCCTTCTCGTCGACGACCAACCCGACCTCATCGAAGGCTTTCGCCAGTTGCTGGAGGTGGAAGGCTTCGAGGTGGTCGTCCACACCTCGGTGATCACGCTCCCGTTCACGGTGCCGCGTGTCGATCCCGACGTCATCCTTCTCGACCTCAGCCTGCCGGCGCTGTCCGGCTCGGCGCTGCTCGAGCACGGCGCGCACAAGATCCTGCGCACGAACGTGCCGATCATCCTCTTCTCCGGCCGTTCGTCGACGGAGCTGTCCCGGATGACCGAGGAGCTCGGGGCCGATGGGTTCCTGGCGAAGAGCGCCGATGTGAACGACGCCGTGCGCCGCATCCGGATGTGGGTCATGAATCGCCGCGTGCTGAGCGCGCTGCGCAAAGGAGAGACGAACCATGCAGCTCGTACCGCATTTGCTGTTGCGCACTGAGACGCTCGGGGCTTCCGAGACGGCGGTCCAGCTTCGCGACGCCGGCTATCTGGTGACGAAGGTCGCGAGTGACGCCGAGCTGATCGGACTCGTCGGCGTGTCGCAGATCGACGGAATCGTGATCGACGGCGACGTGCCCGCGCTGGTGGCCATCACCTGCGCGCGCAAGCTCCACGAGACGATCCTCGGCGCGCCCCCGATGCTCATCATCACCCGCTCGCCGGAAGTCGTACGGCGCGCCGCGAAGACGCCCGTGCTGCACCCGCTCGAGACGACCGCCGAGCTCGTGACGAGCATCGACCTGATGCTCGCAATGCACGACCTCGCCGCGACGATGTAGTTGTCGTCTTTCGGGCAATGCCCGAAAGACGGATTGAGGATTGAGGATTGAGAATTGAGGATTGAGGATTGAGGATTGCTCCGCTGTGCGGCGATCCTCGCCAACGCGAAGCGTCATCCTCAATCCTCAATTCTCAATCCCGCGAGCGAACGCGAGCGGCTACATTCCGATGGGATGCCAAACCGTCTTCGCCTCTTGAAACTCCAGGATGGCGTACGGCGACTGCGCCAGGCGTCCGTCTTCCCAGCCGAGTTTCTCGCCGTCGAAGTGCACGACGCGTTTCACGTTTTCGGCGGCGCTTTTCTGCACGGCGGGGAGCGAGGCGGGGGGGACGCCGGTCGTGTCGAGGGCGTTCACGTCCATGTGCGCGGCGAGCCAGGGGACGAGCTCGGACTTGAGGCCGGAGACGAGGTTCACGACGCCGCCCGGGACGTCGCTGGTCTGGAACACTTCGCCCATCGTGATCGCGGCCAGCGGCTTCGCCTCGGACGTCACGGCGACGACGGTGTTGCCGCCGATCAGCGCCGGCGCGATGCGGCTGACGAGGCCGAGGAGTGCGGGCTCTTCGGGGGCGATGACGGCGACGACGCCGGTCGGCTCGGGCACGGTGAAGTTGTAATACGGGCCGGCGACGGGGTTCACGCTGCCGAAGAGCTGCGGGTACTTGTCGCTCCAGCCGGCGTAGTAGACCCAGCGGTCGATGACCTGCTCGATCTCGCGCTTCGCATCGCCTTTCGACGATCCCTGGCGCTGCAGCTCATCGGCGAGCTCTGCCGCCCGCGCCTCGCAAACCTCGGCGATGCGGTAGAGGATCTGCCCCCGGTTGTACGACGTCTTCCCGCCCCAGCCCGACTGCGCCTTGCGCGCCGCCTGCACCGCGTTGCGCAGATCCTTGCGCGAGCCGCGGCACGCGTTCGCGAGCACCTCTCCCGAATCGTTCTTCACGACGTAATACCTCCCCGACTCGGTGCGAGGAAACTCGCCGTTGATGTAGAGCTTGTAGGTTTTGCGAACGGTCAGTCTCATCGCTTTGCTCTTCGACCGAATTGAAAATTGAAAATGAAAAATTGAAAACTGAGGTGCGCGGCTTCACCGCGGTCGCTTTTCAATCTCCCTCATTTTCAACTTTCAATTTTCCATTTTCAATTTGCCGCGCGTTCAGCTCAGCTGAACGTACGGCGCCAGTCCCTGCACGCCGCCCTCGCGTCCGAAGCCCGATTCCTTGAAGCCGCCGAACGGCGACGTCGGGTCGAACTTGTTGTACGTGTTCGCCCAGATCACGCCGGCCCGGAGCTTCTGAGCCATCTTCAGGATGCGCGAGCCCTTCTCCGTCCACACGCCCGCCGACAAACCGTACGGCGTGTTGTTCGCCTTCTCCAGCGCTTCCTCCGGCGTGCGGAACGTCAGCACCGAGAGGACCGGGCCGAAGATCTCTTCCTGGGCGATGCGGTTCGACTGGCCGACGCCGGTGAAGAACGTCGGGGCAAACCAGAAGCCGCGCGTCGGGAGCGAGCAGGAGGTCTGGTACATCTCCGCCCCTTCCTCCACGCCGCTGCTCACGAGCTCCTGGATCTTCTCCAGCTGGGCGCGCGAGTTGATGGCGCCGACGTCCGTGTTCTTGTCGAGCGGGTTGCCGACGCGCAGCGTGCCGATACGATCGCGCAGCTTGCGCACGACCGGCTCGAGGATCGACTCCTGCACGAAAAGGCGC
Organism: Acidobacteriota bacterium; assembly: GCA_019242175.1. Lineage (GTDB taxonomy): Bacteria > Acidobacteriota > Thermoanaerobaculia > Gp7-AA8 > Gp7-AA8 > JAFAVZ01. Next base: position 3,091 of record JAFAVZ010000638.1, on the reverse strand, counting down.
GAGCCGGCGCAGCAGACGTGGCCCTGATTGAAGTAGATCCCGTTGATGATCCCTTCGATCGCCTGGTCGAGCGGCGCGTCCTCGAACACGATGTTCGGCGCCTTGCCGCCCAGCTCCAGCGTCAGCTTCTTCTTCGTTCCCGCGGCAGCGCGTTGGATCCGTTTGCCGACTTCAGTCGAGCCGGTGAACGCGATCTTGTCGACGTCGTCGTGTGCGACGAGCGCCGCCCCGGTCGCACCCGCGCCGGTCACGATGTTCACGACGCCCGGCGGCAGGTCGGCTTCCTGGATGATCTGCGCGAGCATCAGCGACGTCACCGGCGTGGTCTCGGCCGGCTTCAGGACGATCGTGTTGCCGGCGGCGAGCGCCGGCGCGAGCTTCCACGCCGCCATCAGCAGCGGGAAGTTCCAGGGGATGATCTGCCCCGCGACGCCGACCGGCGCCACATTGCGGTTCGGGAACGCGTATTCGAGCTTGTCGGCCCAGCCGGCGTAATAGAAGAAGTGCGCGGCGGCGAGAGGGATGTCGACGTCGCGCGATTCCTTGATCGGCTTCCCGCCGTTCATCGTCTCGACGACGGCCAACGCGCGCGCCTTCTCCTGGATCAGCCGGGCGATGCGGAAGATGTACTTCGCGCGCTCGCTCGGCGACGTCTTGCGCCACACCTTCTCGTACGCCCGGCGCGCCTCGCGCACCGCGCGGTCGACATCCTCGGCATCCCCTTCCGCGACTTCGGCCAGCGTCTCTTCCGTCGCCGGGTTGATCGTCTGGAACCAGCGCTTGGAGTGCGGCGCGACGAACTTGCCGCCGATGAACAGGTCGTAGCGCGACTCGAGCTTGAAGTGGTCCGTCGCCTCGAGCGACGGCGCGTAGTCCCACTGGATGGCAGACGACGCAGGACCGGGAGTGAGGCGTTCGCGGGTTTCGAGTTCGCTCATGGCTGGCGCAAATTGGAAATTGGAAATGGAAAATTGAAAAAGACGGCAGAGAAGAGCAGGCCGCGGCTGGAGCCGCGCACCTCAATTTTCAATTTTTCATTTTCCATTTTCAATTTCGGTCTCTTTCTAGTCGATCGTGAAATAGTCGCCCGACTGGTACGCGCCGGTCCGTTCCTTGCGCAGCTGCATCAGGACGTCGTTCAGCAGCGAGGAGGCGCCGAAGCGGAACATGTCGGGCGTCATCCACTCCGGCCCCATCGTCTCGTACAGCAGGACGAGGTAGGCCAGGGCGAGCTTGGAGTTGGAGATGCCGCCAGCCGGCTTCATGCCGATCAGCTTGCCGGTCGCATGACGAAAGTCGCGGATGGCTTCGAGCATGACCAGCGTGACGGGCAGCGTCGCATTGACGCCGACTTTGCCGGTCGAGGTCTTGATGAAATCGGCGCCGGCATACATCGCGATGAGCGACGCGCGCCGCACCTGGTCGTAGTTCGCCAGCTCGCCGGTCTCGAGGATCACCTTCAGGTGCGCCGGCCCGCAAGCCTCCTTCACCTCGGCGATCTCGTCGAACACTTTCTGGTAATCGCCGGAGAGGAACGCGCCGCGGTCGATGACCATGTCGATCTCGTCGGCGCCAGCCGCGACGGTCTCGCGCGTCTCGTTGACCTTGATGTGCGTGAACGTCTGGCCGCTGGGGAAGCCGGTGGCGACGGCGGCAAGCTTCACGCCGCTGCCTTCGAGCGCCTGCTTCGCATACGGGATCATGGTGGGATAAACGCAGACGGCGGCGACGTGCGGGATCTCGCGATCGGTCGGATCGGGACGCATCGCCTTCTTGCAAAGCGCGAAGACCTTGCCGGCGGTGTCTTTCCCCTCCAGCGTGGTGAGGTCCATCATGCTGATGGCCAGCTTCAGCCCCCAGACTTTGGACTCTTTCTTCAGCGACCGTTTCGCCAGCGAAGCCGCCCGTTCCTCGGCGGCCACGGCGTCGACGCCGTGATCGAGCTCGAGCGCGTCGGCCAGGCTGCGCCGGAACGCCGCCGCCGGCAACGGCGACGCGGATGCGGGATGGATCATCTCGGCCATGGGGGCGTAAGTGTATCGGAGTTAGTGGTTGCTGGTGTCATCCTGAGCGCCGCAGAGCACGAAGGATCTCCCGGCACGGGCGCTGATCGCCCGCATCAGGAAATCCTTCACCGTCTTCGCGGCTCAGGATGACAGCGACAGCAACTGCGCGAGCTCTCAGCGTGCGCGTCGTCTCGGCAGCGAGGCCGGATTGTCGAACGTCCACTTCTTCGCGGCCGGGTCGAACTTCCAGAAGTCGGCGAGGTAGTAGCCGACGTAGCCGCCGAACAGGAAGAGCTGGTCGCGGCTCGGGTCGTAGGCCATGCCGCCGTTCTCACGCGGCGGAGGCACGGTCGAGGGCTCGAGCTTCGTCCACTGCGCGCCGTCCCACTCCCACGTGTCATCGGCGTAGACCTGCACCTGGTCGAGGCCAGTGCCGTCGACGCGGAGGCCGCCGAACAGCAGGACGTGTCCGTTGCGCGGATCGACCGTGGACTGCGCGCCGTAGCGCGCACCGGGAGTCTTCGTGACGTTCGACATCACCGTCCACTGCGTGCCGTCGAACTGCCACATGTCGTCGTAGCGCGTGATGCGGTCGAGCGACGTGAGACGGCCGATGCCGCCGTAGATCACGGTCTTCTTCAGCGTCTGGTCGTACCACATGGTCGCGAGCGAGCGCGACGTCACGGGGTTCTTCTTCACCCGCGCCCAGTTCGTGCCGTCGTAGAGCCATGTCTGGTCGGAGTAGACGCTGTTGTCCCAGCCGCCGAAGAACACCGTCTTCTTGAGCGACTGGTCGTACACCATGCTCGACCAGCGGTGCTGCGGCGGGTGGTCCTTCGTGTCGACGTTCTTGAACGTGGTGCCGTCGAACTCGTAGAGCGACGAGTCGGAGCAGAGCAGGACGATCTTGTTGCGGTCGGTGTCGAACACGGAGTTCGGGTAGGCGCAGATCGCCGGCTGCCCGGTGACGCCGGTGAGCGGCGTCCACTGGCCGTTCTGGTACTTCCAGATGTCGGTCGTCACGTCGAATTCCGTCAGGCCGGCGAAGAGGTACACGGCCTTGTTCACCGGATCGCTGACGAGCG
>JAFAVZ010000557.1 GCA_019242175.1 Acidobacteriota bacterium | reverse complement strand
TGTTCGCCAGCGCGGTGCCGCGCGTGTCGTGGAAGTGCATCGCGAGCCGGCTGGCCGGAATCACCTGCAGCAGCACGCCGACGACCCCCTGCACCTGCATCGGGGTCCCGACGCCGATCGTGTCGCCGATCGACACTTCGTAGCAGCCGATGTCGAGGAGGCGCGCCGAGACTTCGAGCACCTTCTCCGGCGGCACTTCCCCTTCGTACGGGCAGCCGAAGGCCGTCGAGACGTAGCCGCGGACTTTCATCCCTTCCGCGACGGCGCGCGCGGCGACCGGTCCGTAGTTCACGAACGACTCGTCGATCGACATGTTGATGTTGCGTTTGTTGAAGGTGTCCGAAGACGCGGTGAAGATCGCGATCGACTGCACGCCGGCGTCGATCGCGCGCTCCAGCCCCTTGAGGTTCGGGACGAGCACCGGGTATTCGACGCCCGGATCCTTCGGGATGTTGCGGAACACTTCGGCCGAATCGGCCATCTGCGGGACCCACTTCGGGCTGACGAATGCGCCGGCTTCGATCACGCGCAGCCCGGCGTCGCCGAGAGCGGTGATGTAGTCGATCTTCGTTTGGGTGGGGATGGTGACTTTTTCGTTCTGCAGGCCGTCGCGCGGCCCGACTTCCACGACTTTGACTGTATCGACCGTGATCTTCATTGGAGTGTGACGAGCTCGATGCCCGGCTGTACCAATTCGCCCTCGCGGCAGTTTATTGCCGCGAGGGTGCCGTCCCGCGGCGCGGTGATGGTGTGCTCCATCTTCATGGCCTCGAGGATCACGAGCGGCGCGCCTTTCGCGACGACTGCGCCGGGCTGGGCCAGGATGCGCAGGACGACGCCCGGCATCGGCGCGCTCATCGAATGGTCGCGATGCTTCGCCCGCGTCCGCGCCCCCTTCTCCGCAACCTCGGCCGTGTAGATCTCGCCGTCGAACGCGAAACTGACCTGCGCGCCCTGGATCACGAACGGGACGAAGTGCGTCTTGCCGCCGGCGCGGATCTCGGCCTCGCGATCGCGGACGGCGACCAGCTCGATGGCCAGCTCGCCGCTCCGGAACGTGGAGCCGTCGCGCTCGACGCCGAGCTCGTACTGCTCGTTGCCGATGGTGATGACCTTGTCGCTCATCGGCTCGCCGGCGTCCCGCCCTGGTGTGCGGGCGTCCCGCCCGCAGGCCGCCGGGCGTCTCGCCCGGTGGCTACAGCTCGATGAGCACGAGGCAGCGGCACGAGACGTGCCGCCGCACGCGGGCGAGACGCCCGCTCACCGGTCATTTCGAGAACCTCGATCCCGGCGCGTACAACTCCACGCTCGCCTGACAAAGCGGACAACCCGCCTCGTCGTACGTTTCGAGCGCGAGCTCGAGGAGCGCCGCATACGGCTGGGGATCGAACGGATTCGCCTTGCCGCTGCGGTTGAGGATGGATCCGAAGCCGACGACTTCGCCGCCGTGCTCTTCCACGACCTTCGCCGTCTCGCGCGTCGACTTGCCGGTCGTCACGACGTCTTCCACGATCACGATCCGTTCCCCTTCCCGGATGCGGAAGCCGCGGCGCAGCGACATCGCGCCGTCTTTCCGCTCCGTGAAGATCGAAGGCAAATCGAGCGCCTCGGCCACGGTGTAGCCGATCACTACGCCGCCGAGGGCCGGGGCGACGATCTTCTCCGGACGCATGGCGGCGAGCTTTTCCGCGAGCGCGGCGCCGATCACCTTCGCGTGCCGCGGATGTTCGAGCAGCAGTGCGCACTGCACGTAGTTCGGGCTGTGCAGACCGGAAGAGAGGCAGAAGTGGCCCTGCAGCAGCGCCCCCGTTTCCGCGAGCAGCGCCTGCACGTCGAGTGGCATGGCGCCGGAGGATAGAATGCGCCGCAGGAGCGAATCAATGGGCAAAATCACGGACCAGATCCGCGCCGACCTGACCGAGGCGATGAAGGCCAAGCAGGCGGAGCGGCTTTCGACGCTGCGTATGCTGCAGTCGGCGATGAAGTATCAGCAGATCGAAGTGGGCCACGAGCTGTCGGACGAGGAAGCGCTCGCCATCGTCCGCAAGTCAGTGAAACAGCGCCTCGACTCGATCGAGCAGTTCACGAAGGGCAACCGCCCCGAGCTCGCGGCGAAGGAAGCCTCCGAGCTGGAGACGCTCAAGACCTACCTGCCGCCCGAGCTTTCCGAGGAGGAATTGGAGAAGACGGTGCGCGAGATCATCGCGTCGACCGGCGCCGCCTCGAAGAAGGACATGGGGAAGGTGATGAAGGAAGCGTCGGCGCGCTTCAAGGGGCAGGTCGACGGACGGAAGATTCAGGAAGTCGCGAGCCGGCTTCTGCCTTAGCCGGTCATCCTGAGGCGCGCAGACGCCGAAGGATCTCCCGGCACGTGCGCCTGCCGTCTCCATCGGGAGATCCTTCCCCGTCTTCGCGGGTCAGGATGACAACGTCACCATGACACTCGCTCGCTACGATCGCCACCTTCCGCTCATCGGCGAAGAAGGACAAGCGCGACTCGCCGCCGGCTCGGTGGTCATCATCGGCGCCGGTGGCCTCGGCAGCCCTATCTCGATCTACCTCGCGGCGGCGGGCGTCGGGCGCATTGGCCTCGTCGACTTCGATGACGTCGACGAGACGAACCTCCATCGCCAGATCCTGTACGGCGTGCGCGACGTCGGGCGACGCAAGCTCGACGCCGCCGCCGAGCGGCTGCGCGATCTCAACCCCGATCTCGTCGTCGAGACGCACGCGACCGCGCTCACGAGCGAGAACGCGCTGGAGATCCTCGGCCAGTACGACGTGGTAGTCGACGGCACCGACAACTTCCCGACGCGGTACCTCGTCGACGACGCCTGCACGCTCCTCGGCAAGCCGAACGTGTACGGCTCCATCTTCCGCTTCGAAGGGCAGGTCTCGGTGTTCGATCAGCGCCGCGGACCCTGCTACCGCTGCCTCTATCCCGATCCTCCGCCGCCGCATCTCGTCCCGAACTGCGCGGAAGGCGGCGTGCTCGGCGTGCTGCCGGGCATCGTCGGAACGCTCCAGGCGACTGAGGCGATCAAGCTTTTGACGGGCATCGGCGAGCCGCTCATCGGGCGGCTCCTCCTCGTCGACGCCTTGCGTGCCGACTTCCGCACCGTCAGACTGCGCAAGCGCTGCGAGGCCCATGCGGCCGTGACGCGACTCATCGATTACGAAGGATTCTGCAATCCCGTGCACAACGACGACATCACCCCGACCCAGCTGAAAGACCGTCTCGCCGAAGTCACGCTCGTCGACGTCCGCGAGCCGTACGAATGGGAAGTGAGCCATCTCGAGAACGCGATCCACATCCCGCTCGCGCAGGTGCCCCAACGCATCGGCGAGATCCCGCGGGACAAAGAGATCGTGATGATCTGCCGCAGCGGCGGACGCAGCGCGCGGGCGCAGCAGTTCCTGCAGCAGATGGGCTACGAGCGGGTGTTGAACCTCGTGGGCGGCCTCAAAGCCTGGGCACGCGATTGCGACCCGGCTCTGCCGGTGGCGTGACGACCACCGCCGCGGCGTGCTTCGGCGCCGGCGCAATCGCCGGCTCGTCGCTCGCGGTCTTGCCGAACATCACGACGACCGAACGTCCTGTCGCGGGACCGGTCGTAGAGCCGTCGATGATCGCGACGCCGCAGTCGGCAAAGGTGGCGGACATGATGTTCGCCCGGTGCCCTTCCGACTCCATCCACGACTGCACGAGCAGCTCCGCGGTCTCGAAGCCGGCGGCGAGGTTCTCGCCCGCGGCGCGGTAGTCGTAACGGCGGAGACGGAGCCAGAGGAACGGCGACCGGCCGTCCGGAGCCTGATGGGCCCAGTAGCCCAGCTCCTCCATGTCCTTCATGCGATCGTTCGCCGCGTTGTCCAGCTGCGCGTTTTCCACGAGCGGCGGCAAGCCGCCCTGCGCGCGGTAGTAGTTCATGGCGGTGAGGATCGAGGCGTTCGTGATCTCGCCGGCGAGGGCGGGCAACGCCAGTAGCGACGCGAGCAGGAAGGCGATGCGGATACGCATGATGGGCTCCGGGTAATGGTGCGGCTGGGAGACAACGACGTCCAGTGTCAAAACTGTCGCGACGGTGAGCGGACGTCTCGTCCGCCGGTCGACGGGCGTCTCGCCCGGCGACTTTGACCGCGGACGTCTCGCCCGGCAACTTTGACCGCGGCACGAGACGTGCCGCGGCTTGCGGGCGGGACGCCCGCTCACCTGTTGTCCGGACGAACGCGGAGGAAGAACGTGCACGCCTTCCCCGTCTTGGACTCGACCCACACGGAACCGGAATGGGCCACCGCGAATTCGCGTACGCGGAACAGGCTCCGTCCCGTGCGCTCGGGTGCGGACGGCTGCCATACGAAGTCGGGCTCGAAGATCTTCTGGCGCAGCGACTCCGGCACCATCGAGCCGTTGTCCATCACGAAGAAGAGCAGCAGCGGCCGCCCTTTGTGCTCCATCCAACGCACGCCGATCACGACCTGGCCGTTCGCCGGCACGTAATGCAGCGCGTTGTCCATCAGCACCGCCAGCGCCTCGGACAACTGCTCGTGATCGCGGAACGTCTCGTCGAGCTCCTGCACGTCGACCTGCAGCTGGATCCCCTTCAGCTCGGCGAACGGGATGAAGCGATCGGAGAGCCGGCGAACGATCTCCGTCACCGTCGGCACCTGGGCCGTCGCACTGAGGTCATCGACTTCGGGTGCGAGCTCGAGCGACGACAGCACCTGGTCGACCGTCGCCGCGGAGTCTTCGAGCAGCGGATCGCGTCCACGCGTGCGCGATGCGGCGACGAGGGAATCGCGCAACGAGCGCATCGGCCCGAGGACCGTTTCGCGGACGTACGTCGTGAACGAGGCGTGGGACTGACTGCCGTCTGCGTAGCGAAAGACGAGCACCGCGCCGCTCGCGCCGCCGGAGAGCGGGACGAGCGAATAGAGGATGCTCGCGTTGCGCACGCGGATGCCCGCCGTCGCCGGCACGGACAGCTCGCCGATGCGCAGCCCGGTCTTCGACTCGATGAACTTCAGCTGCTGCAGATCCGATTGCGGCGCGTCGAACAACTTCTTCGCCTCGTCGGAAACGAACTTCACGCTGCGGTCGGCGGCGAGCAGGATCGTCGGGACGCCGGACGCCATCAGCAGATTGACGATGCTGGTGATCGCGAGCGACGCCGACTCCATCGGGAACGGCACCACCGTCGCCTTCGGAAACGGATCGAGCGCGACGGCGGGAGCGGCGGGCGAAGACGACCGCGGCATGACCGGCGGAGCGGGCGGGATCACCGGCTGCGGTGCAGGCGCGGGAGCGTGCTCGTGCGTTTCGGGCGCGGCCTGCGCACCGCTCTTCTTGCGTGGCTTGTCGCAGCGTTCGCACAGGATTCCACTCGAAATCTCGCGCCCGCACATGAAGCATTTCGAGGCCATGGAGGGCGGATCTTACGCCCGGATTTCGCGGCGCCGCAACGTGATAGATTCCGGCCCATGAACAAGATCGTCGTCATTGGTGCCGGAACTATGGGGAACGGGATCGCTCACACCGCCGCGGCCAGCGGCTTCGAGACGACCCTCGTCGACGTCTCCTCGGAGATCCTCGATCGCGCCGTCTCCACCATCTCCGCGAACCTGCAGCGCGGCGTCGACAAAGGCCGCATGACCGCCGAAGAAAAAGCGGCCGTCCTCGGGCGCATCACGCCGAGCACCGACATGCAGACGCCGATCGCCGAGGCGGACCTCATCGTGGAGGCGATCATCGAGAACCTCGCGGCGAAGGTCTCCCTCTTCCAGAAGCTCGACTCCGTGGCCAAGCCGGAGTGCATCCTCGCCTCGAACACCTCCTCCATCTCGATCACGAAGATCGCCGCCGCGACGAAGCGTCCGGAGAAGGTGATCGGCATGCACTTCATGAATCCCGTGCCGGTCATGACCCTCGTGGAAGTCATCCGCGGCATCGCCACGTCCGACGAGACCTACCGCCTCGTGGAAGAAGCGTCGAAGAAGATGGGCAAGACGCCGATCGAGGTGAACGACTACCCCGGCTTCATCTCCAACCGGGTACTGATGCCGATGATCAACGAGGCGATCTTCGCCCTGTACGAAGGTGTCGCGACGCCCGAGGCGATCGACGGCGTGATGAAGCTCGGGATGAACCATCCGATGGGGCCGCTCACGCTGGCGGACTTCATCGGCCTCGACGTCTGCCTGGCCATCCTCCGCGTGCTCGAAGACGGCTTCGGCGATCCGAAATACCGGCCGTGTCCGCTGCTGGTGAAGATGGTCGATGCTGGCTGGCTCGGCCGGAAGAGCGGCCGCGGGTTTTACGACTATCGGAAGTGAAAATAACGATTCCGGGCAGTGACATACTTCGCTGCCCGGGCGTGTTATAAGCGGCTCCAATCATGCTCTGCCAGACCTGCAGCGCCTACAACGACGACGAGCGCGAGTTCTGTTTTCGCTGCCAGAACAAGCTCATGGTCCTCTCCGGCATCTCCTCGTTCGAAGAGGAGGAGATGGATGATTACGAAGAGGAAGGCGACGTCTCCCTCGACGAGCATCTGCTCGAGCGCGTCTCGGCGATCGAAGAGATCGTGAAGCGTTCCGCGGAGACCATCCGCTCCCTCGTCGACGCGGTGCAGAAGCACGAGCGCGCCATCTTCATCAACCAGACCGGCCTGCTCTCCGTCAAAGAGCTCCTCGAGAAAAAGAACGTCGTCAGCGCGGATGAGCTCGTCGAGCTGTGGGAATCGAAGATGGGCGAGCAGATGCTCGCTCTCGAAAAGAAGCAGCGCTTCACCGAACGCCGCGACCGCATGATGTCGCTCTTCCGCGGCGAGCGCCGCGAGCGCTTCCTCCAACACATGGCAGACGCCGAGGGCGCATTCGACGCCTTCGAGCCCGATCGCGGCATGCGCTCGCTCGAGGAAGCCTTCAAGCTCGACCGCGACAACTACGAGCTCTCCTTCTTCCTCGGCGAGATGTTCTTCAACGACGGCAATCTCGACCGGGCCAAGTCGTACCTCGAGCGCACGCTCGAAGTGCAACCGGATCACTTCGACGCCGCGGTCTTCTACGGCGTGCTCCTCCACGAGCGCCAGGATCTGAAGGGCGCCGAGCGCTGGCTCCGCCGCGCGATCCAGATCTCCCAGGAATCGTTCCTCCCCTACTTCTCCCTCGGCGCGATCTACGCCCGCAAGGGAAAGCTCCTCCGCGCCCAGAAGTTCCTGGAGAAAGCCATCCAGCTGGAGGCCATCCCTCAGGCGTACTTCCTCCTCGGAACGATCTTCTATGAGAAGGGCCAGCTGGAGCGCGCGATCCGTTCGTTTCAGGCCGCGCTGAAGCTCGATCCCGAATACGAAGAGGCCATCTATCACCTCGGCCTCTGCTATCTCGACCGCAACTGGAACCGGAAGGCGATCCAGTGCTTCCAGGAAGCGCTGGAGCTGAATCCGAACAAGATGGAGTACCAGCAGGCCGTCCGCATCTACGAGGGCATCTCCGGACACGTGCCGCTCGAAGGTCCCGCGGCCGAGGAGGCCATCCAGGCCGAGGCGCTGGTGACGGCGGGGAACTACAGCGATGCGCTCGATCACTACCGGCGCGCCTCGCAGGCGGATCCGGAGAACCTGAACATCCTCCTGCCCTACGCGCTGCTCTGCTCCCATCTGAACCTGAACCACGAGGCGATCACCGTGGCGCGCCGCATCCTCGGCCACAAGCCGACGGAAGTGATGGCCGCCGCCGCGTACACCACGCTCGTGGAGGCGCTGCGCGCGGAAGGCAACTTCAAGGAAGCGAACCGCGAGCTCGAGGCGATGCTGAAGGACTACACCTCGAATTACGCGAAGTCGATCGCTTACTACGAGAAGGCGTACAACCTCGCGGAGATGGAAGAGAGCCTCGACGAGGCGCTGGAGAGCGCGCAGCTCGCGCTTCGCTACTCGCCGAAGGAGCTGAAGCAGTTCCCGCTCGCCGCGCTCGGCTGGGTCTACTTCAAACGCCGCGACTTCGGGAACGCCGTCGACTTCCTCACGCGCTCCGCCGACCTCGGCCCGACCGCGACGAACCTCATGCACCTCGGCATGGCGCTCCTGGAGAGCGGCCAGAAGGAACGCGCGCGGCAGGTGTTCCGCAAGGCGAAGACGTTCAAGATCAAAGGCTCGGGCCTGGAGGAGAAGATCCTCGAACAGGTCCGGTCGACGACGAAGCTCATCGACCGCCTGCACGCGCGGCGCCGGCGCACGGCGAATAAGCCGTAGAAGGCAACGTCAAGGGCCGGCTGCAAAGCCGGCCCTTCGTTTAGACCTTCGTCAGCTTCGCGTACTTGGCGATGAACTTCTTCGATCCCGCGCGGTCGAAGTAAACGGTCAGCTTCGCATCCGGACCCGAGCCTTCCATCGTGAGGATCGTGCCGTCGCCGAACTGCTCGTGGCGCACGCGCTGGCCGCGTTTCAGATCGGCTTTCGGCGCTTCCTTCGTCGCCGCGGGACGGATCGCATTCGGGTCGAACTGCACCGGCGCATCCTTGAAGAACGCGAAGACGCTGTTCGCCGATGATGACCCGGCCGGCTTCGACGGCGTGGGTGGCGGCACACGCGGAGCCGCAGGACGCGACGGAACCGCAGGCCGCGACGGCGTGGAAGAACGCGACGGCGACCAACGCTGCTGCTGGATCGGGCGCTCGCGCCACGAAGGCTCGCTCGCGGCGTAGCGATACGAATTCGCCAGCCGCACTTCCTCCTTCACCTCTTCCGGAATCTCGTTCAGGAACGGCGACGGGCTCTGCTCGCGGAAGCGGCCGTGCAGGCGGCGTTCGAGCGCGTGGAGGCAATACAGCTGCTCGCGGGCGCGCGTCATCCCGACGTAGCAAAGGCGCCGTTCCTCCTCGAGATCGTCGCTCTGCTCGAGCGAGTTCGAGTGCGGCAGCACGCCTTCTTCCATACCGGCGAGGAAGACGATCTTGAACTCCAATCCCTTCGCCGAATGGAGCGTCATTAGCGTGACGCCTTTCTGGCTCTCGTAACGATCGACGTCTGCCATCAGCGTGATCGAGTCGAGATAGTCGGCGAGCGATGACGAGCCGTTCGCCTCCCAGAACTCGCGCGCGGAGTTGATCAACTCGTCGAGGTTCTCCAGGCGCGACTCGTCCTGCACGTCGCGCGACTCCTGCAGCATGCGCCGGTAGCCGGTGCGGAGCAGCACGTAGTCGAAGAATTCCGGGATCGGATTGTTCGCCGCGCGGTTGAGATCGTGCACGATCTCCCGGAACTCCTTCACCGCCTTCGCTGCGCGCGAGGGCAGGAACGAGAGGTCGCCTTCGATCACCGTCCAGAGCGAGACGTCGCGCGTCGTCGCCTGTTCGGTCAGCGCCGCGACCGTGGTGTCGCCGATGCCGCGCGACGGCGAGTTGATCACGCGCTCGATCGACGGCGTGTCGTGCGGCCGCACGGAGAGGCGCACGTACGAGAGGATGTCCTTGATCTCCGCGCGCTCGTAGAACTTCACGCCGCCGACGACCGTGTACGGCAGGTTCGCCCGGAGCAGCTCTTCTTCAAAAGGCCGCGACTGCGCGTTCGTGCGGAAGAGAATGGCGAAGTCGGTCAGCTTGAAGCGCGCGCGGAAGCCGGTGATCTTCTCGATCACGAACTGCGCTTCCTCGCGCTCGTTGCTCGCCGTGACGATGCGCACCGGCTCGCCGCTGCCGGAGTCGGTGAAGAGCTTCTTCCCCTTGCGCGCGACGTTGTTCGCGACGACGCCGGTCGCCGCGTCGAGGATGTTGCCCGTCGAGCGATAGTTCTGCTCGAGCTTCACGACCTTCGCGCCCGGGAAGTCGCGTTCGAAGTTGAGGATGTTCTGGATGTCGGCGCCGCGGAAGCGGTAGATCGACTGGTCTTCGTCGCCCACGGCGACGAGATTGCCGCGCGGGCCGGCGAGCAGTTTGATCAGCTGATACTGCGCGCGGTTCGTGTCCTGATACTCGTCGATGAGCAGATGGTGGAACCGGGAGTGCAGCTCCTCGCGCACGTCGTCGTTCTTCTCCAGCAGCTGCACGTAGTTGCCGATCAGATCGTCGAAGTCCATGGCGTCGAATTCCTTCAGACGCTTCTGGTAGAGGCGATAGATCTCCGAGACGCGCGTGCCGAAGAAGTCGAGGTTCGTCTTTTCGTACTGCACCGGGTCGATCAGTTCGTTCTTCGCATGCGAGATGCGCGTGAGCACGGACCGCGGTGGGAACGCCTCGTCGTTCACGTTCAGCTCGCGCATGCAACGGCGGATGAGCGTCAGCTGGTCGGACGTGTCGTAGACGACGAACGACTTGGTGTAGCCGAGACGATCCGCGTAACGGCGCAGCATCCGGAGCGACGTCGAATGGAAGGTGCCGATCCACGGCCGGGCGCCGATGTTGGGCACGATCTGCTCGACGCGGTGGAGCATCTCGTTCGCCGCCTTGTTCGTGAACGTCACGGCGAGAATCCCGGCCGGATGCACGCCCCGCTCGCCGATCAGCCAGGCGATGCGGTAGGTGATGACGCGCGTTTTTCCCGAGCCGGCGCCGGCCAGGACGAGGAGCGGCCCTTCGCCGTGGGTGACGGCTTCGCGCTGCTGGGGGTTGAGTCCGGTGAGGTCGATCATCTGGACGGCGCATCTTACAAGAGGCAATATTGAGGCTGGGATTCCTTCTCGCCATGCTCGTCATACGCCCCGAGCAGCTCGACGCGCTGGAGCTCGCTCACGCGCGGCTGTCTGTGCGGCCGCTCGCCGCGCAATGCCGCCGCTTCTTCCCCACTCATGTCGCCGGGCGTAGCGAAGACGATTGCGTCGAGCTGATCGACGTAGCGCTCCTTCGAGCGTGGAGTCATGGCATCCGCGGCTCGGCGGATCTGCATGCGTATGCGCGTATCGCCTTCGTGGCAGGCATCAGCTTCGAGTGGGATGAAGCGCTGAGGACCGTGCTGACAAATCCGACCCTGACTTCGGGCCAGAAAGTCCGGGCGATACTCGATCGCGCGCAGGACTGGTTCGCGTGACGATCTCGCCGACGACGGACAAGGAAGAGACTTGCCACTTATGCGGATCGCCCGCCAACATCTACTGCACTGACTGCAGGATGCAGTTCTGCCGCCGCTGCCTAGCCGAGCATCGATGTGAGTGCACCGCGCACGCCGGGCAGCGTCTCGTCCATTACTGCCTGAGAATGACGAACGAGAAAGGAGAGAAAGAAGAGCGGCCTCACTGGCTCTGTAAAGAATGCCTTCCCAAGCACGACTGCTCCTGTCGCGCGTGCGCACTAGGGTCGAAGAAGAGCTCCAAGCGCGAGGCCAAGAAGGCCAAAACGTGTGCGAGTCAGGTCTGCCCTTACTGTTATGAGCTCTGGTGCGAAGTACACGTCGCTTCCGGCAAGCACTCGTGTTGCAACTGCGGCAAACGGCAGCGACCGATCAAGTGCGGCGACTGCGAGCAATGGGTTTGCGCCTGGTGTGCACCGATGCGCCACCTATGCGACAAACACCATGAGCAGGCGCGGCTCGTTTGCAAGTCCAGCGGCAAGCTGTTCTGCAAGTCCTGTGATCCCCACTTTTGCGAGTGCTCTTGCAATAGGGAGAAGGCCGAGCGATTGCACTGCAGAATCTGCGGAGAGTCCTACTGCCAGAATTGCTTGAAGAAGGATGCATGCGCATGTCCTTGCTGCGGCACGGAAACCAGCGTGAAGCGACGATCCTGCGAGTTATGCATGCAGATATTCTGCGAGGCATGCACGTCTTCGCATCCCTGCCTCTGTCAATGTGGAAGCCCCGATTTATCCCGAAACGCCACGCGCTGGTACTGCATCACCTGCCAGACGCTCTATTGCGAGACCTGCAAACCAGACGAGGAAGAGACAAGCTGCGCCGCTGAGCGCTGTCCATGCCGCGCTCATCGTGAGAAGAACGCAAAGCACGCTCCCTTCTGTCCTTCCAATCCTATCAACACGATCCGCTCCATGCATGAGACGGCACCGGAGGAGAGCGCCAGCGTTCCATGCGATTCGACGTCCGCATGCAAATGCATTGTCAAGATCGCGACGTGGAACATCAACCACCTTGCGAAGAAGACTCACCCGCACAAGAAGGAAGCGAAGCTGCAGGCCGTAAAGAACCTACTGCAGAACGACTTCTTCACGTTGGATCTCTTAGCGCTCCAGGAAGTCAACAAGACGTTTCTTTCCCCGGAAAACAAGTCACCATTCGGCTCCGACATCGCCATCCTGGCGAACAGCCCGTTGCTCACAACCACGAGCTATACGGAGTACTACCCGTTGCTTACCACCTCGAAAGGGGAGTTCACGATCGAAAAGATCGAGCTTTACTGGAGCAACGGGAATCGTGACGTCGTAACCAAGGCGCAAACGACCGACGGTCAGCTCATG
>JAFAVZ010000331.1 GCA_019242175.1 Acidobacteriota bacterium | reverse complement strand
GCTCCATCACGTGGCACCAGTGACAGGCCGAATAGCCCACCGAAAGAAAGACGGGCTTGTCTTCGCTGCGCGCTTTCGCGAACGCCTCCTCGCCCCACGGATACCAATCGACGGGGTTGTGGGCGTGCTGGAGCAGATACGGGGAAGTTTCGTGCGCGAGGCGGTTCGTCATGCAAGTTTGGTGAGCGGGCGTCTCGCCCGCGCCGCGACACGTCTCGTGTCGCGGTCGCTCGGGATCTCACCGCCGGGCGAGGACGCCCGTCGGCCGCGGGCGAGACGCCCGCTCACCCGGCCGGCCGCTGCAGCCGCTCCAAGAGCTGCGGCGGGAACGCGCGCAGGTCGAAGTACTCCGACTCCAGCTCCTCGATCTGGAAGCGGTCGAGGCCGGAGTTGCTGAGGAAGTCGTTGCGCAGCTTCACGTCCTGATCGTCGATGATTCGCGGCAGCAGCTGGTTGATGTAGAAGGCCTCGAGGCGGATCTTCGTGATCACCTCCTCCAGCAGCGCCTCGGTGATCGCGTTCTCCAGCGGCCGCAGCGGCTCGTCGTGCGCGATCTCCGCCCGGATCTCGCGGCGGAACGTCTCCCGTCCTTCCGGCGTGTTCAGCTCCAGATAGAAATTCGACATCCGGCGCCGGCTGAGGTTGTACACGGCGACGAACGCCCGTTCGCTCGCGTTGATCGACGAGATCGACTGCGCGACGTCCGCAATCGACGCCTCGTTGTTCTCGATCGCGAGCAGGCCGAGCGTCAGCGCGTAGAGCTTCTTCTTGCCGTACGCGAGCGCATAGTCGTTCGAGACGATCGGATCGATGAACAGCTGTTGGAACAGGCCGCGGCGCAGCGTCTCGAAGACCTGCATGTTGCCGAACACCGACCGCACCTGCTCCTGCGAAAGCTCCACGTCGTCCATGAACGCGAGCTTGTTCACGAGCGTCGTCGTGTGGTCGATGCGGTCGAACAGCGTGACGAGCTCGCCGAACGACTCGAGCCGTTCGTAGTCCTCTTCCTCGCGGCCGATCTCGTCGATGAGCCGGCCGGTGTCGAGCAGCAACTCTTCGAACGTCTGGTCGCGATTCGCGGCCGCGCGTTGCTTGTTCTCCATCAGCTGCACGAGGTCGAGCGACGAGAGCTTGCGCGTGATGTTCTTGCCCAGGAGGAAGCCGCCGAGGATCTCGCGGGTGGATTGGATGTAGTCCGGCTCGTCTTCCTTCGCGACCGCGGCGCTCGGCTCCTGGAGCACGATCTCCTCGAGCGTGTCGAAGATCGAAAGCGGCACTTCGTTGCGCATCGAGAGCGTGCGCAGACGCATCAGCCGCGCTCGGGCCGAGGGGTTGATCGTGGAGCCCATGCAGGAGGCGAGGATGCGTTTGTACTCGTCGATCAGCTCCTGGTTGTCCGCGTGGTGGTAGATGATGTCGATCTGGATGCGCTCGCGTTGGTACGGCTCGAGCTCGCTCGCGGTTGGGATGTCGACCAGCGACTTGTTCGTCACGTACGCCTCGCGGCAAAGCTCGGCGAAGCGTTGATTGCCGCGATGGACGAGGCGGATCAGGACCACGGTCGACTCGGGCTCGGCGAGCGCTTCGAGCAGCTCGTGGGAGAGCGCGAGGAAGTTGCCGGCCGCGACGCGGCGGGATCGCTTGAGCAGCTTGCCCGCGCCTTTGAGCGTGCGCTCCTGACGGTCCGCGACGTCGCGGATGCGTTTGCGGTCGTCGACGAAAAAGACATAGTTCGCGATCGCGTTGCCTTGCAGGAACAGGTTGTCCCACGTCTCGAAGCCGTCGGTGTTCGGCGAGAAGCGCAGCTCGTGCGTGTGCGGATCGGTCGTCGCGCCGAAGAGCACGAGCCGGTTCACGACCTCGTCGTTCAGGAGATCGCCGACCGGCAGATGGCCGCCGAACATGTACTCGCCGAAGATGCCGCCGTTGCCGCGGAAGCGAAGGCCTTCCGGATTGAGGATCACTTCCGAGCTGCCGCCGAAGTAACGGACGACGTCGCCGCGATGCGTGGCGATCTGCTCGAAGAAAAATCGGCGGTCGACGTCCGGGCCGGCGACGACGGCGAAGTACTCGATCGTCTCGCCGATGAGACCCTGATGGACGATGGCGCGGATCACGACCGGCGATTCTAGGCTCGCGGATGCGCTTTCTTGTAGACCGCGATCAGCTGCCAGTCGTTCAAATGCGTGTATTTCTGAGTTGTTGACAGCGATGCGTGGCCGAGCAGCTCCTGAATGCCTCGCAGATCGGCACCGGCGTTGAGCAAGTGTGTGGCGAAAGAGTGACGCATCGTGTGCGGCGAGATGCCCGCCCGCAACGAGGCCGCGCGGAGGTAGCGATCGAACAGCCGCCGCACGCTCCGTTGCGTGATCCGTTCGCCGCGATAGTTGACGAACAGCGCCTGCTCTTCATCGACCAACTCTCCACGATGGGGAATCCAGGCTTGCACGGCGTCGGCGGCTTTCGTCCCGAACGGCACGATGCGCTCCTTCGCCCCTTTGCCGCGCACCTTCACGAGCCGGGCGCGGAGCTCGATGTCGTCCATGACGATGCCGACCAGCTCGCTGATGCGCAATCCGGATGCGTACATCAGCTCGAGAAACGCCCGGTCGCGGACGCCGAGCGGCGTCTCGACGTCGGGCTGCTCGAGCAGGAGCGCGACTTCCGGCACCTGCATCACCGTCGGCAGCGTCTTCTCCTTCTTCGGCGTCGCCACCGTGCGTGCCGGGTTCTGGTCGACCATGCCTTCCCGCATCAGGAACTTGAAGAACGAGCGGAGCGCGGAGAGATGGCGCGCCGTCGAAGAGCGGCTCAGCTTCCGCCGCGAGAGATGCGCGAGGTAGGAGCGGATGGCGAGGTGATCCACCCGGCGCAGCTCGACGTCTTCCCGCGATTGCGTGTAGTAGTCGTTGGAGAGGAAGCGGATGAAAGACTCGAGGTCGTCGCGGTAGGCCTCTACCGTATTCACCGAGACGTTCCGCTCGTAAGTGAGGTAATTGAGGAAGTCGCCGATCTCGTTGCGCACGCCCGCCCTCCCTTGATCTGCCGTGATGCAGGGCGAGTGTGCTAGCTTTCGCCGGCCATGACAAGCCAAAACGCGGAGCTGAAGAAAACGCCTCTCAACGCGGTCGAGAAAGAGCTGGGCGGCAAGATGGTGGACTTCGGCGGCTGGGAGCTGCCGGTCCAGTTCAGCGGCATCCTCGAGGAGCACGATGCCGTGCGCAACGACGTCGGCCTCTTCGACGTCTCGCACATGGGCGAGATCACCGTGCGCGGACCCGAGGCGCTCGCGCTGCTGCAACGCGCGACGTGCAACGACGTCTCGAAGCTCGAAGACGGCCGCGCGCAGTACAACGGCCTGCTCTATCCGACGGCCGGCTTCGTCGACGACATCCTCATCTACCGCATCGCGGCCGACGACTACTTCGTCGTCGTCAACGCCTCGAACAGCGACAAAGACTTCGACTGGTTGCAGGACCTGGCCAAAGGCGCGGACGTCGAGGTGAAGAACGTCAGCGCCGACTACGCGCAGTTGGCCATCCAGGGCCCGCGCGCCGAGGCGCTGCTGCAGCCGATGGCGGACATCGCGCTGGCGCCGATCAAGTATTACCGCTTCGCGCAGGGCAACGTCGACGGCGCGCCGGCGATCATCTCCCGCACCGGCTACACCGGCGAGGACGGCTTCGAGGTCTACGTCTCGCCCGAGCACGGCCCGCGCATCATGAAGAAGATCATCGAAGCCGGCGCCAAGCCGTGCGGCCTCGGCGCGCGCGACACGTTACGCCTCGAGGCGAAGATGGCGCTTTACGGCAACGACATCGACCATTCCACGACGCCGCTCGAAGCCGACCTCGGCTGGATCGTGAAGCTCGACAAGGGCGACTTCATGGGCCGCGACGTCCTGGAGCGGGAGAAGGGCGAGGGACCGGCCCGCAAGCTCGTCGGTTTCGAGATGGTCGACCGCGGCATCGGCCGCCACGGATACCCGATCGTGGAAGGCGGCGAAGAGATCGGCGTCGTCACCAGCGGCACCCATTCGCCGACATTGAAAAAAGCGATCGGCCTCGCGTATCTTCCGTCCGGCAAAACGACTCCCGGTACCGAATTCACGGTCCTGATCCGCGGGAAGGAAACCCGCGCCCGTGTCGTCCCCACCCCTTTCTACAAGCGCGCGAAGTGATTTCTCAAGGAGAGCCACCCAGCCATGACCACCCCTGAAGACAGCAGATACGCCAAGAGCCACGAGTACGTGCACGTGGAAGGCGACGTCGGGACGATCGGCATCACCGACTACGCCCAGAAAGAGCTGGGCGACGTCGTATTCGTCGAGTTGCCTACGGTTGGTACCCAGCTCGATGCCGCCGACGAGCTCGGCAGCATCGAATCCGTCAAAGCCGTCTCCGAGCTCTTCTCGCCGATCTCCGGCGAAGTGGTCGAAGTGAACGAGCGCCTTCGCGAGAAGCCCGAGCTGATCAACACCGACCCGTACGGCGATGGCTGGATGGTGCGCATCAAGTTGTCCGACAGCACGGAAGTGGACGAGCTGATGAACGCCGAAGAGTACGAGGAGTACATCGAGGCGGAAGGCGGCCACTGAGCTGCACGGCCAATCCATGACGAATCTCCCTGATCCCCAGCACGACTCCAACGTCCACCAGTACATCCCGAACGCTTCGCAGGACGTCCACGAGATGCTCGAGACGATCGGCGTCGACTCGATCGACCGCCTGTTCGACACGATCCCGGACGAGGTGAAGCTCAATCGCCTGCTGGAGATCCCCGGCCCGTGGTCGGAGATCGAGTCGCGGCGCTGGTTCCGCGGCCTCGCGGCGAAGAACCGCACCGCCGTCGACCACCTCTCCTTCCTCGGTGGCGGCGCGTACGCGCACTGGTCGCCCTCGATGATCGATCAGCTGCTCCTCCGCGCCGAGTTCCTCACCTCGTACACGCCCTATCAGCCCGAGGTTTCGCAGGGGACGCTGCAGTCGATCTTCGAGTACCAGACGCACCAGTGCCTCCTCACCGGTCTCGACGTCGCGAACGCCTCGCTCTACGACGGCTCGACGGCGCTCTGCGAGGCGGTGCTGATGGCCGAGCGCATCGTGAAGGGGCGGCACAAGGTCGTGATCGCGAAGTCGGTGCATCCGCACTACACCGCGACCGTCCGCGCCTACGTTCAGAACCTCGGCCTGGAAATCGTGGAAGTCGGCTGGAAGGAAGACGGCCGCGTCGATCTCGATGCGATCCGTTCCGCGGTCTCGGCCGGCGACGTCTTCGGCGTCGCGATCCAGTCGCCGAACTTCCTCGGCGTGATCGAGGACTACGACGCTGTGGCCGCTGCTGCGGAAGGCGTGTCGAAGATCGCCGTGGTGGCCGAGGCGACTTCGTTCGGGATTCTGTCGCCTCCGGGCGAGCATGGGTTCGACATCTGCGTCGGCGAAGGGCAGGCTTGGGGCATCCCGACGCAGTTCGGCGGCCCGTATGTCGGCTTCATGGTCGTGCGCGACGCGCTGAAACGGCACATGCCGGGCCGGCTCGTCGGCGAAACGGTGGACGTCGACGGCAAACGCGCGTACGTCCTCACCCTGGCGACGCGCGAACAGCACATCCGCCGCGGCAAGGCGACGTCGAACATTTGCACGAACGAGGCGCTCATCGCCCTCGCCGCAAACATGTACCTCTCGCTCCTCGGCAAGCAGGGCTTGCGCGAAGTCGCGACGCAGTGCCTGCAGAAGACCGCGTATCTGCGCAAGCGTCTGCGCGAGATGGAGAACGTGACGCTGCCGTTCGACGGCCCGAGCTACAACGAGCTCGTGGTGCGCACGCCGCATCCGGCGAACGAGATCCTGGCCGATCTGGAGCACGGCAAGATCCTGGGCGGCATCGCCCTCGCGCCGTTCTTCGAGGATCGGCCGAACGACTTCCTGGTCGCCGTGACGGAGCTGCACACGCGGGAACAGATCGACCAGTTCGCGAACGCGCTGAGCGCGGCGATCGCGAGGGAATCGAGGTAGGTGTCATCCTGAGCGGGCACGGCCCGCTGCGTTTGTTGGCCAAGCCTTTACCAAGTTTCGGGTCCTCGCCGGCCTTGATGAAAAGCGATGTCATCCTGAGCCGCGAAGACGGCGAAGGATCTCCCGGCGCAGGCGAGAGGCGCACGTGCGAGGAGATCCTTCGCTCTCTTCGGGGCTCAGAATGACATGGAGAACCAATGACCACGACCACCGATGAAACGCAAAAGTCCACTCACCGCGTAGGTGCTCCCGAGCTCCGCGAAGGCGTCATCTTCGAGCATTCGAGGACCGGGCGCCGCGGCTTCCGTCTCCCCGAGCTGGATGTGCCGGAGGAGCCGCTCGAGTCGCTGCTGCCGGCGAATGCGCGGCGGGACGAGATCAAGGACGAGGTCGAGGTCTCGGAGTTCGACGTCATCCGCCACTTCACTCGCCTCTCGAAATTGAACGTCTCGATCGACGCTGGGCTCTACCCGCTCGGCTCGTGCACGATGAAGTACAACCCGCGCCTCAACGAAGAGATGGCGCGCATCCCGGGCATCGCGCTCTCGCATCCGCTGCAGCCGGACTCGCAGGTGCAGGGCAATCTCGAGCTGCTCTGGTACCTGGAGCAGACGCTGAAGGAGATCTTCGGCATGCCCCGCGTGACGCTCCAGCCGGTCGCCGGCGCGCACGGGGAGCTGACGGGCATCCTGATGGTGCACAAGGCGCTGTCGAAGTCTGGCAATGCGCGCAAGTACATCCTCATCCCCGACTCCGCGCACGGCACGAACCCGGCGTCGGCGGCGTTCGCCGGCTACGAGATCAAGGAGCTGAAGTCGAACAGCCGCGGCACGCTCGACCTCGACCTGCTCGAGGCGAACGTGAACGAAGACGTCGCCGCCCTCATGATCACCGTCCCGAACACCCTCGGCGTGTTCGAGAACCAGATCACGCAGATCGCGGAGATCCTGCACCGCAAGGGCGCTTATCTCTACTGCGACGGCGCGAACCTCAACTCGTTCGTCGGCATGGCCCGCCCCGGCGACATGGGCATCGACGTCATCCACTCGAATCTGCACAAGACGTTTTCGACGCCGCACGGCGGCGGCGGCCCCGGCGCCGGCCCGGTCGGTGTTTCGGAACGGCTCGTTCCGTTCCTGCCGACGCCGACCGTCGAACGCGCCGAGGATGGGTCGTTCTATCGCGAGTTCCACCATCCGGATTCGATCGGGCGGATGCGCGCTTTCGAAGGCAACTTCGGCGTGCTCGTGCGCGCGCTGACGTACATGCGCACGCTCGGCCCGACCGGATTGCGCCGCATCGCTCAGATCGCGGTGCTGAATGCGAACTACATCCGCGCGCGGCTGAAGGGCTCGTTCCATCTGCCGTACGACGCGCCTTCTCTGCACGAAGTCGTGTTCAGCGACAAGAAGCAGAACGCGACGGACGTGCACACGCTCGACATCGCGAAACGCCTGATGGACTACGGCTTCCACCCGCCGACGATCTACTTCCCGCTGATCGTGGCCGGCGCGCTGATGATCGAGCCGACGGAGAGCGAGCCGAAGGAAGAGCTCGACGCTTTCTGCGAGGCGATGCTCGCCATCGCAAAGGAAGCGGAGGAACGCCCGGAGCTGGTGAAGTCCGCCCCGCACACGACGCCGGTTCGGCGTCTGGATGAGGCGCGTGCCGCTCGGCAGCCGGTGCTGCGGTGGAAAAAATAGTTACTAGTTGCTGGTTGCTGGTTGCTCGCGCACCAGCGCCTGAAACGGGCCGAGGTGCAAGTGACCAGCAACCAAGCGCGCTGCAAGCATCTAGGCCTATCTTGTTGCGCAGATAGTCGCCATGCGCGGCAACCGGTTTTGCGGGGAACGGTCATAGTTTACTGGTTGCTAGTTGTTGGTTGCTTGCGCTTCTGCCGGTTCCAGGCCCAAAGGCGCAAGTAACCAGCAACCAACAACCAGTAACCAAGCGAGCGTCAGCGAGCTGTAAGCATCCAGGCCTGTCTTTTGCGCGGGATTCGCCGTCATGAGCACCGCGTGTTACCGTTTCCGCATGAAGTCCGCCCCTGTTGCCCTCGTCGTTCTCGCCCTGACGCTTTTCGCCGTCCCGGCCGCATCCGCCGCGACGACGCCGGTTCTGCTCTCCCTCAGCCCCTCCTCGGCGCTGCAGAACACCGGCTCCTTCACCCTCACGATCAACGGCGCGAACTTCGCCTCCGGGGCTCAGGCGCGGTGGAACAACAGCTCGCGGGCGACCACGTTGGTCGACGCCTCGAAGGTCAACGTCGTGATCCTCGCCGGCGACCTCGCGACGGCGGGCACGGCGAACATCACCGTCACGAATCCCGGCGCTCCGGCCTCCAGCCCGATCCAGTTCCGCGTCCTCCCGAATGAGCCTACGATCACCCAGCTGAGCCCGAGCACGGTCGCCATCAACAGCGCGTCCACGGTCGTTCAGGTCATCGGCCAGAACTTCGGCTCGACGTCGGTGGTGCGGGTGAACAACAACGCCCGGCCGACGAGCTTCATCAACGACACGCAGCTGAACGTGACGCTGCCCGAAACGGACTTTAGGACGGCGACGACGCTGAACATCGGCGTGCTGAATCCGAACTCGCGGACCTCGAACACCCTCCCGCTCACCGTCAGCTCCTCGGGCGGAACGCCTTCCATCACCGCCCTCGATCCGCCGAGCGTGATCCGCAACACCGGCGGCTTCTTCCTCGTCGTCATCGGCTCGAACTTCGTGCAGAACTCCGTCGTGAAGGTGAACGGCGGCGTGCGCTCGGTCTTCTTTACCGACGCGCAACATCTCCGCGTAAACATCCTCGGGTCGGACATCCAGCAGGTCGGCAACGTCCCGATCACGGTGACGAATCCGAACGGCCAGGTCTCAACGCCGGTGAATCTCATCGTCACCAGCGCGAACGCGCCGATCCTGAACGCGATCAGCCCCCAGACGGTCGTCGCCGGCAGCCCGAATTTCACGCTGTCTCTCAGCGGCCAGAACTTCGCCGCCGGGGCGACGGTGAAGATCGGCAACAACTCGCGCAACGCCGTGTTCCTCGATCAGCAACGTCTCACCGTGACCGTGTTGACCAGCGACGTGCTCACCGCCGGCTCGGTGCCGATCACGGTGACGACGCCGGGCACGAACGGCGGGACGTCGAACACGCTCACGCTCTTCGTCGTGTCGCAGGACGCGCCGGTCGTGACGTCGATCGTGCCGTCCTCGGTCACGGTCGGGACGACGCAGCTGAAGGTGCTGATCAATGGCTCGAAGTTCCGCATCGATGACATCGCGCGGCTCAACGGCGCGGCGCGCGCGACCGAGTTCGTTTCGTCGACGCAGATCGCGATGACGTTGCTGTCGTCGGACGTTTCGCAGCCCGGCGTCTTGAACGTGTCCGTCGCACGCAAGGATGGCGATGACGCGTCGTCGCCGAAGGAGCTGACCGTCACGGCCGCACAAGCGCCGGCAATCACCGCGCTGAATCCCACGTCAGGCAACGTCGGCGCGTCGCCGTTCATCCTCGTCGTCGCGGGCCGCAACTTCGATGCGAACGCGATCGTCGCCATCGACGGCAACCCGCGTTCGACCACGTTCATCAGTCAGTCCGAGCTGCGCGTCGGCATCACCGCGGACGATCTCTCGTCGCCGCGCGACCTCTCGATCACCGTGCTCAATCCGGGCGGCAGCTCGTCGCCCGCGGTGCTCTTCCCGATCGTTCTCCCCGTCCCGACGATCACCCAGCTCAGCCCGAACAGCGTGATTTCCGGCGACGTCGGATTCACCGTGACGGTCACCGGATCCAATTTCTCGAATCGCTCCGTCGTGAACGTGAACGGCGTGCCGAAGGCGACGACGTTCCAGACGGCGACCGGCGCGCTCACCGCGCAGATCGACGCGGCGGACATCGCGGCGCCCGGAACGCTGAACATCACGGTCACGGACGGCACGACCACCGGCCCCGCTTCGCCGCTCACCGTGCGCCGCCCGACGATCACGCAGATCGTCCCGAACGTGCTGCCGTTCGGCGCCGTCTCGGAGCGCATTCGCGTACAGGGCGACGGGTTCCTCACAACGTCGACGGTCGTCTTCAACGGCGTCGAGCTGCCGACGGAATTCAACGCGGAGGACGGCTCGCTCTCCGCGACGCTGACGACGACGCTGCTGAACAATCCCGGCTCGTTCTTCGTCTTCGTCCGCAACTCTGCGCTCTCCACCTCCCTCGGCGTGCAGGTCGTGGTGGCCTCCGCCGGCTCGCCCGTGATCACGTCCGTCAGCCCGACGACGCTGCTCGTCGGCGCCGGCAGCCGCGAGATCGTCGTGACCGGCCAGAACTTCGTGGAGCGCTCGACGCTGCAGATCGACGGCAGTCCGCGCACGCCGTCATTCGCGAGCGCGACGGAGATCCGCTACACGCTCACGGCAGACGACGTGGCTCTCTCTCGCGTGCTGCACATCCGCGTGGCAAACCCCGACGGCTCGCTGTCGAACGAACAGACCGTGATCGTGGGAACGGACCAACCGCCCGGACGACGCCGCCCCGCCGCGTTTCACTGAGCGACCCCGTGTCATCCTGAGCCCCGAAGAGGGCGAAGGATCTCCTGATGCGAGCGACGGCCGCACGTGCCAGGAGATCCTTCGGCGTCAACGCGCCTCAGGATGACACTCGCGGCATCGGAGCGTCGTTGTGTGCGGTGGTTCGACCTCCAAGAAAGTCGTAACGGTGTCATCCTGAGCCCCGAAGAGGGCGAAGGATCTCCTGATGCGAGCGACGAGCGCACGAGCCGGGAGATCCTTCGGCGTCTACGCGCCTCAGGATGACACTGGCGGCATCGGGGAGCCGTTGTGTGCGGTGTTCGATCCTTCAAGAAGGTCGTAACGGTGTCATCCTGAGGCCCGAAGAGGGCGAAGGATCTCCTGATGCGAGCGACAAGCGCACGTGCCGGGAGATCCTTCGGCGTCTGCGCGCCTCAGGATGACACTCGCGCGAGCGAACGGACCTGATGCGAGCGACGAGCGCACGGCCCTTGCAGTAGACTGAGCGGCAAGGCGTCCCGTGTACCGCGACGAAGACGATACCGACCGGTTCGACCGGACACTCTCCATGCGTCGTCTGCCACCCTCGGCGACGACGGCGTCCGACATTTACACGGACAAACGCGCGACGGAGCGGCGGCAGTCGACGACGCGCATCCTCGCCATCTCGATCATCGTCATCGGCGTCCTCTATCTGGCCAAGCCGGTCGTGGTGCCGATCGCACTCGCGATCCTCTTCGCCTTCCTCCTGACGCCGATCGTCTCGATCCTCGAGCGCACGTTCCTTCGCCGCACCGGCGCGATCGCGCTGTCGCTCGGCATCGTCGTCGCCAGCCTGTCGCTCGGCGGCTGGTGGATCTATCAGCAGTTCCAGACCGTCGCGCAGGAGATCAGCGACGCGGCGCAGAGTGGGCACATCGAAGAGAAGCTGCGCTTCCTGCGCCGCAGCTCCGGCGGCGCGATCGCCGCGTTCGAGAAGACGCTGCAACGCGTCGCGGATTCGACGGCCGAACGCGCGGAGAAACCCGACCTCAAAGTCCGCGTCATCCCCGAGCGCCGCAATCTCGGCGATCGTTACAAGACGCTCGCGCCGACGGTGGAATTCGTCGCCGCCGGCTTCCTCGTCATCGTCCTCGTCTTCTTCCTCCTGCAGGACCGCGAGCAATTACGCGACAAGATGCTGCGCCTCGCCGGCCGCGCGCATCTCACCGTGACGACACAGGCGATCGGCGAGACGTCCGCGCGCATCTCGCGCTACCTGCTGACCATCGCCGCGATCAACGTCGGCTTCGGCCTGGTCATCGGCCTCGGGCTTTTCGCGTTACGGGTGCCGCATCCCGCGTTGTGGGGCGTGCTCGCGGGACTGCTGCGCTTCATCCCGTACGTCGGCGCGGTGCTCAGCGCCGCGATGCCGACGTTCCTCGCGCTCGCCGTCTTCAAACCGTGGTACACGGCGCTCGCGGTTCTCGGACTCTTCATCCTCGCCGACCAGCTCGTGGGCGGATTCATCGAGCCGCTCGTCGTCGGCCACCGCGTCGGCGTGTCGCCCATCGCCTTGCTCGTCGCGGCGATCTTCTGGGGCTGGCTATGGGGACCGGTCGGCCTGCTCCTCGCGACGCCGATCTCGGTCTGCCTCACCGTCGGCGGCGAGTTCATCCCTGCCTTGAGGATGTTCTCGATCTTGTTCGGGACTGAGGATCCGCTCGAGGGATATCTGTCTTTCTACAACCGGCTGCTCGTGCGCGACCGCACCGGCGCGATCGCCATCGCTGACCGCCAGGCCGAGACGTCGACGATGGAAGAGATGTTCACCGACCTCTTCATCCCGACGCTGACCTTCGCCCAGGAAGAGCTGCAACGGCAACGCATCTCGCCCGCGAACGATCACTTCATCAAGGACGTGATCCGCGAGCTGATCATCCGCTTCGGCGACCGCAACGCCGGCATCCCCGATCCGGAACGGCACATCGTCGCCGTCTCCGTCGCCGGCGAACGCCTCTCCCTCGGCACGCTCATGCTGACGCAGCTCCTGCGCAGCGACAGCTTCTCCGTCGACTACTTCACCGACCTGCCCGAACAGGAGCTCGTCGCCTTCATCACCGAGGTGACGCCCGAGGCCGTGTTCGTGTCTTGTGCGAATACGGACCACATCGAGCAGGGCTACGCGCTGCTGCAGCTCCTTTCCTCGCACTTCGCGGACCTGATGATCGTGGCCGGCGGCTCCGCCTTCGCCCGCGACCGCGAAAAGTCGATGGCCGCCGGCGCGACCTACGTCCCCGCGACGCTCGCCGAAGCGAAGGAAGACTTCCTCACCCGGCGCAAGACCGCACGGCGCAAGACGTCGCGCAGTTTGACGTTCAGCGGAACAAGGTTCCGCGTACCGCCGCCCGCCTGACGGCGGTCGCCGAATTGAGAATTAAGAATTGAGAATTGAGAAAGACGCTTCGCGGAGGCGAGGGGCCCCGTGTAGCGGAGCCTTTCTCAATTCTTAATTCTCAATTCTCAATTCGGGCTATCCCGGCGGCCAACCGAAGCTCCGTCCACCCAACAGGTGAAAGTGGATGTGGAACACCGTCTGGCCGGCGGCTTCGCCGTTGTTGCACACCACGCGATAGCCGTCCGATGGGAGGCGTAGATCGCGCGCGATCTGCGCGAGTTTCGTGATCACGGTGCCGACGATCGTTGCCTCGTTCGGGTCGAGATCGTCGAGGGTCGGGATGTGTTTGCGGGGGATGACGATGACGTGCGTCGGGGCCTGGGGGTTGATGTCGTGAAAGGCGAGGACGTCGTCGTCTTCGTAAACCTTGCGCGCTGCGATCTCGCCCTTGGCGATGCGGCAGAACAGGCACCTGTCGTTGCTCGTCATGATGCGGCGGATGATATGACGACGCGCGGGATCGCGGCGAGGTCGTTCAGCACCGCGTCGACGCGTCGGCCGTGCTTCTCCGCGAGCGCGCGCACCGCGGCGTCCTGGCCGTAGCCGATCTCCAGCAGCACGAGCTTTCCGCGCGCGGCGGAGAAGATGCGGTCGATGATCTCCGTTCCGTCGGCACCGGGCGTCAAAGCCATCCGCGGCTCCCAGTCCCGCACCTCGGTTGCGAGCGTCTCGACGTCCGCGGCCGGGATGTAAGGAGGGTTTGACACGATCACCTCGAAGTCGCGCACGGCGTCGAGCAGATTCGATGCGGCGAACCGCGCGCTTGCGCCGAGGCGCGCGCCGTTGCGCGATGCGAGTGCGAGCGCATCGAGCGAGAGATCGACGCCGACGACCCGCAGGTCGGGACGTTCGAGCGCGAGCGAGACGGCGATGCATCCGCTGCCGGTGCCGATGTCGATCACGCGTGCTCCACGTGGCGCGCGTTCCAAAGCCGCTTCGACGAGGATCTCCGTTTCCGGACGCGGGATCAGCACGCGCGAGTCGACGAGGAACGTGCGCGAGTAGAACTCCGTTCGTCCGCGGATGTACTGCAGCGGCTCGCCCGCGTAGCGGCGCGCGAGCAGTGCAGCGAGCGGTACGTCGTCGAACGGCTCGTCGCCGTGCGCGATCAACCAGGACAGCGATCGTTCGCCGGCGAGATCGCCGAGGAGGAGGTCGACGTCGCGCGGGGGAATGCCGCGTCGGAGCGCTTCCTCGCGATGGCGGCTACGCGCCTGGCTGATGGTCGTCATGATGGAGTGCGGGCGTCTCGCCCGCAGCCGGCGGACGTCCCGTCCGGCGGTCCGTGAATCCGAAAGCGTTCCGCGACACGAGACGGGTCGCGGCTGCGGGCGGGACGCCCGTTTTCCTATCTCTCGTCGTACGTCAGCTCCAGGAAAAAGTCTTCCAGCGCGCGCTCCTGCCTCAGCTCCGCCGTCGGGCCGGTGGCCTTCACCTTGCCGCGATGCAGGATCGCAATCCGGTCGCAAACGGCCTCGGCCACCGAGAGCGTATGCGTCGTCAGGAACACGGTCTTCTGTTCCTCGGCCAGGCGGCGGAAGAGGCGTCGCACCTGTCGTTGGGCGAAGGCGTCGAGGCCCACCATCGGCTCGTCGATGATGAGAATCTCCGGATCGTGCACGAGCGCGGAGACGATCACCAGCTTCTGCTTCATCCCGTGCGAGAGGTTCTCGATGCGCGCATCGACCCAGTCGGCGAGATCGAAGTAGCGCAGCATCTCCAGCGCGCGTTCCTCGCAGGAAGCCCACTCCCGGTGATAGAGATTCGCCACGAACTGCAGCAGCTCGCGGCCGGTGAGCTTTTCGTAGAGATACGGCCGGTCGGGGACGTAGCCGATGCGCGCCTTTGCCTTCACCGCGTCAGTGAGCATGTTGATGCCGCCAACGGTGACGAGCCCGGCGGTCGGAAGGGAAAGGCCTGCGAGAATGCGGATCGTCGTCGTCTTCCCCGCGCCGTTCGGTCCGAGGAAGCCGAAGATCTCGCCGCGGGCAACGCTGAGGCTGAGGTCGTCGACGGCCGTGAAGTCGCCGTACTTCTTCGTCAGATTCCTGATCTCGATCATCGCTCTGGAAACGGTATCATCCCAAAACCTTCCCATACCGGAGCCGTAAAGACCTGATGCCAGAACGTGAGCAGCTCGACGACCGGACTCTGGTGAGCCGGATCCTCGAGGGCGACCGCGACCGGTTCACCGACCTGGTCGCGCGCTACGAGAAGCGCGTGATCAACTATGTGTACCGGATCACGCATCGTTACGAAGACGCCCATGACCTGGCCCAGGAAATCTTCGTGAAGGTGTTCCTCGCGCTCGACCGCTACGATCCGAAGTACCAGTTTTCGACCTGGCTCTTCCGGATCGCCCAGAACAGCGCGATCGACGCCCTGCGCAAGAAGAGCATCTCCGAGGTGCCGCTGACGCGGCCGGCGGACGACGAGGGCAGCGGGAAAGAGCGCGAGTTCGCGGACGAAGGCATCTCCCCGTACCGCGCGCTGAAGAACAAGCAGTTGAGCGTCGCCATCGAACGGGCGGTGGAGAATCTGCCGACCGACTATCGCGAGCTCATCCAGCTCCGGCATTATGCCGAGCTGTCTTACGAGGAGATCGCTTCCATGAAGAAGCTTCCCCTCGGCACGGTGAAGAACAAGCTGTTTCGGGCTCGGAACCTTCTGAAGGACGCGCTCGACTCGTACACGGAACCCTTATGAAGAGTGAGTGCCAGCGGTATCTCGAAGACCCTGAAGCGAACGCATCCCATCCGGATACGTGCGTGGAGTGCGCGTTCTTCGCCGAGATCGGCGCGGACGACGCACCTCGCCGTCCGATCGTGATCGAGTCGCTGCCTCTCGCGCCGTGGGAAGAAGCGAAGCACCGGCCCTGGCCGCTGATCCTCGGCGGCGCGCTCGCGGTGCTGGCCATCGCGGCCGCGGTATTCGCGGCCGCCGGCGCGACGCCGATGCAAGTGTTGCGTCGCGTCTTCCCCAATTTTGACCTCATCCTCTCGACGGTTCGCCTGCTGGGCGAAGGCGTCGAGCACGCCCCGGCTGGCCTGCAGATCGCGCTCGCCATCTCATTCGTCCTCGTGAATACCGTGTTCTACCTCCTGCTCCGGCGAGCGCCGAAGGGGATCGATGTTTAGGATCGCGCGAGTCCTCGTGCCCCTGACCACGATCGGCGCCGTCGCCGTGATGATCATGCTGCTCTCGCCGCACGGCGCTTCCGGCGACGTCCGCAGCGCCTCGTCCGATGAATACGTCTTCGGGCGCGATGCGGCGATCGACCAGCCGGTGCACGGCAACGTGCAGGTCTACTTCGGCAACGTCATCGTGCAGAGCGTGATCGAAGGCGATCTCCTCGTGTACGGCGGCGACGTGACGCTGCGCGAGCCTGGGCGCGTCACGGGGCGGCTGATCCACGGCGGTGGAACCGTCACCGGCGCGGATGGCCGCGTCGGCCGCGTGTACTCGATGTCGTCGCTCGAAGGCGCGACGGCGACATTGACCACGACCGCGGTCGTGCTCTCGCTGCTGTTCGTGTGGCTCGTCACCGCCGTGATCGTGACGATGTGGAACGGCCGCGAGATCCGCTACTCGTCGATCGAGATCCGCAGCAGCGCGCTCCACTGCTTCGCCCTCGGCCTCGTCGCGCTGACGAGCTTCCTGCTGACGGCCGTGGTGTTCAGCTACCTGATCGGCATCGTGATCGGCATCCCGCTGCTCGCCGCGCTCGGCGTGTTCGCGATCCTGACGAAGGTCTACGGCATGATCGCCGTGTTCCACGCCGTGGGGACGCTCGTCGCCGGCCCGCGCACGCGCGAGCAACTCGCGGCGCGCAAGTGGCTGCGCGGCGACATCGCGATGGTCGTCGTCGGCGTGCTGATCCTCGGCGCCATCCGGATGATCCCCGTCATCGGCCCGATCGTTTGGGGCGGCGCGTCGGTGTTCGGCGTAGGCGTGGCACTCGCGACCAAGTTCGGGCGGCGAGAACCTTGGTTCCTGGCCTGGCGGCCGGCAGAAGTTTAACGGTCTGAAAAACGTGGGGACGGGCTTCAGCCCGTCCCGGAACCGGCTGAAGCCGGTTCCCACGTTCCGGACCGGCCGAAGCCGGTCCCTACGTTCCGGACCGGCCGAAGCCGGTCCCTACGTTCCGGACCGGCTGAAGCCGGTCCCTACATTCCCTACATATTCTCGACGATCGCTTTGCCGAACTCGCTCGTCGACACCTTCGTCGCGCCGTCCATCTGGCGCTCCAGGTCATAGGTCACGCGCTTCTGCTGGATCGTCTTGGCCAGGCCGGTCTCGATCGCGTCGGCGGCTTCCCACCACTTCATGTGGCGGAGCATCATCACGCCGCTGAGGATCAGGGACCCGGGATTGATCATGTCCTTGCCGGCGTACTTCGGCGCGGTGCCGTGCGTCGCCTCGAAGATCGCGACCTCGTTCGACTCGTTCGAGCCTGGGGCCATGCCGAGGCCGCCGACCTGCGCGGCCAATGTGTCGGAGAGATAGTCGCCGTTGAGGTTCGTCGTCGCGATCACCGAGTACTCCGAGGGGCGGAGCAGCACCTGCTGGAACATCGAGTCGGCGATGCGGTCCTTGATCACGATCTTGCCGTTCGCGCCGTTGCCGGCTTCCGACTCGGGGATCGTGACGTCGCCGAACTCTTCCCGAGCCAGCTGGTAGCCCCAATCCTTGAACCCGCCCTCGGTGAACTTCATGATGTTGCCCTTGTGCACGAGCGTGACGGAGTCGCGCTTCGCGGCGATCGCGTACTCGATCGCCTTGCGCACCAGGCGCTTCGAGCCGAGCTCGGAGACCGGCTTGATGCCGATCGCCGCGCCTTCGCGGATCTTGTCTTTCCGCCGCTCCAGATCGTTGATGAAGTTGATGATCTGGTTCGCGCCGTCGCTGTTGGCCGGCCACTCGATGCCCGCGTACACGTCTTCGGTGTTCTCGCGGAAGATCACCATGTCGACCTTCTCCGGCTCGCGCACGGGCGAAGGAACGCCGCTGAAGTAACGGACGGGGCGCACACACGCGTAGAGGTCGAGGACCTGGCGCAGCGTTACGTTGAGCGAGCGGATGCCGCCGCCGACGGGCGTCGAGAGCGGGCCTTTGATCGACACCCGGTAGTGCTGCAGCGCGTCGAGCGTTTCCTCGGGGAGATAGTTGTCGAACTTCTCCTTCGCCTTGTCGCCGGCGAAGACTTCGAGCCAGTGGATCTTCCGCTTTCCGCCGTACGTCTTCTCGACGGCGCCGTCGATCACGTACTGCGTCGCGCGCCAGATGTCGGGCCCGGTGCCGTCGCCCTCGATGTAGGGGACGATCGGGTCGTCGGGGACGACGATGCGGTCGTTTTCGAAACCGATGCGGGTGCCGGTTGCGGACTTCGGAAGGCGGTCGCTCATAGCGCGCGCAATGTAAGCGACAAACGGGGCGAGCCGCAAGGACTGCAATAAGCCGCACCCACCCTCGCAAAGCCCGTTTGAATGCGAGAGGCTCGCCGAGGCTTTGCCAGTGAGCGCGGCGGGCCGTGCCCGCTAGGCGGCAAGGAGGGAACGCAGTAAGCCGAGGTTCCTGCGATCCGACTCGTTCTCGATCGGCTTCGGCGTTTCCAGCAGCTTCGGCAAGTAACGGAAACGCTCGTCGTTCAGCAGGA
>JAFAVZ010000078.1 GCA_019242175.1 Acidobacteriota bacterium | reverse complement strand
TCGCCGAGGTTGCCGTTGGCGACTTTGAGGCAGACGTCGGCGAGGTCATCCTCGAGGCGGAGCATCTGCACCTGCGTCTCGGGATCGCCGAAGCGGCAGTTGTACTCGAGGACTTTCGGCCCGTCGTCGGGGAGCATCAGGCCCGCGTAGAGCACGCCGGTATACGCGCGGCCCTCGGCTTCCATCCCCTGGATCGTCGGGACGATGACGGTCTTCATCACCTCGGCCGCCGTTTCTGCGCTGAGGACGACGGCCGGCGAGTGCGCGCCCATGCCGCCCGTATTCGGGCCGGTCTCGCCGTCGAAGGCCTTCTTGTAGTCCTTGGCCGGGGCGAGGGGAGCGACGCGTTTGCCGTCGGTGATCGCGAGGAACGAGACTTCCTCGCCGGTGAGGTACTCCTCGATGAGGATGCGCGAGGCGGCGTTGCCGAAGCGCTTCTCTTCGAAGACGAGGCGGAGGTATTCGTCGGCCTCTTTCGTGGAGTTGACGATCACGACACCTTTGCCGGCGGCGAGGCCGTCCACCTTGATGACGGCCGGGAACTTCGTCTGCTTGAGCGCGGCTTTGGCCTCATCGAGGGAGCTGCAGGTCGTCGACTCCGCGGTCGGAATCGCGTACTTGCGCATGAACTCCTTGGAGAAGCACTTCGAGCCTTCGAGTTCGGCGGCGAGGCGGGTGGGCCCAAAGATGGGAAGTCCGCGCTTCTGGAACTCGTCGACGATGCCCAGGGTGAGGGGGAGCTCGGGGCCGACGATGGTGAGGTCGATCTTGAGCTTTTCCGCGAAATCGGCGAGCTCGATGATGTCCGCGACGCCGATCGGGACGCAGTCTGCCACGGCGGAGATGCCCGCGTTTCCGGGGGCGGCGTAGATCTCGTGGACGAGCGGCGACTGCTTGAGTTTCCAGCAGATAGCGTGCTCGCGCCCCCCCTGTCCGACGACCAGAACGCGCATAGAAGGGCGATTGTACCCCGAGTAAACGCAGGGCCGGCTCTCCAGCCGGCCCAGAGGAACCATGGTCGCGGCGGGCGACGCCCGCCGCATCATTACTCGACTGCGGCCGGCTGGAGAGCCGGCCCTGCGTCGAGAGCCGCGCCAGACGGCGAAGGATCTGCTGGTGCGGGCGCTCAGCGTCCAGGCCGGGAGATCCTTCGCCCTCTGCGGGGCTCAGGATGACAGCGGCGGCCGGGAAGTGGCTGCAAACCTTGGACGTTCTTCCACCGTCCCTCGTACAAGATGTCACGATGGCAGCGGAACTCCGTTTGATGATCCCCACACAAGAGCCTGTCGAGCCCGACGATCGCCAGCTGGTCCAGACCATTCGGCAGGGGGACACGGAGGCTTTCGAGCTCCTCGTCCGCCGGAAAACCTCGAAGGTCTACGCCCTCTGCTACCGGATCATCGGGAACGCCGAGGATGCGAAAGACATCTCTCAGCTGGTCTTCATCAAGCTGTGGGAAAACCTCGAAAAGTACGACCCGCA
Source organism: Acidobacteriota bacterium (assembly GCA_019242175.1). GTDB lineage: Bacteria > Acidobacteriota > Thermoanaerobaculia > Gp7-AA8 > Gp7-AA8 > JAFAVZ01. The sequence continues at coordinate 10,068 of JAFAVZ010000078.1, read as the reverse complement.
GTACGCGTTCGACACCTGGCTCTATCGCATGGTGACGAACGTCGCCATCGACTTCATGCGGAACAAGCAGTCTCGCGACAACGCCGTCAACTCCAACCTCCGCCTGGTCAAGACTTCCTTCGACGCCGAACAGGGCGTCGTGGTGCAGCGCAAGGAAGTCGAGAACGTCTTCAACGAAGTGGCGACGGTGCTCTCGCCGAAGCAGAAGACGATCTTCGTGATGAACCAGATGGACGACATGCCGTCCTCCGAGATCGCCAAAGTCCTCGGTTGCCGGGAGTCGACGGTCCGCAACCACCTCTTCAACGCCCGCAAGCTCATGCAGCAGCAGCTGCAGAAGCGCTTCCCTGAATACGCCCGGCTGTGGAGCGAACGATGATCTCCTGTGTCACTTTCCGCAACGCCTTCGCTCCCGGAACCGAGAGCGCCGAGGTGCTCCAGCACGTGCGCGTTTGCGATGCGTGCCTCGACCACGCGGCGGGCATCGATCCCGACATCATGTTCCGCGCACTCGGCGGCGAGAACCTCGTCCCGCCGGGCGGCGTCGATGCCTTCGTCGACGACGTGATGCGCGAGGTGCGGCTCCGCTCGACCGAGCAGACGCTCGCCGGCCGCCGGGGCATGCTGCTCTCGTGGCCGCGGCGCATCGCCGTCGCCGCGACGCTGGCCGCGGGCCTCAGCGGCGCTTTGATGGTGTGGCAGCACGACAAGAACGGCGTCGCGGTTCCCTCCGCGATGACCGCCCGTTCGGCCGCGATTCCAACTCGGCTGACGACGAAACCTGTGATTGAATCGTATGACTCGGCAAACGCGACGATCGTCGAAGTGCCCAGCGAGGCCAACGACACCAAGATCGTCATGATCTTCGACGAAAGTCTTCCGGCGGACCTATGAAGCAGTTTTTGATTTCGACACTCCTCGTTCTGATGACCTGTGGCGCCGCGCTCGCCGAGCCGACCGCCGACGGAAAAGCCCTGACCGTCCGTACGTACCAGTTCAAGTACAAGGACGCGGACAAGGCGGCGGCCGCGATCAAGGCGCTGATGAGTGCCGAGGGCTCGCTGTCCATCCAGCCGTCGGCGAACTCCCTCGTGGTCACCGATCACCCCGACAACCTCAAGCAGATCGCCGCGGCGCTCGCAGCGTTCGACGCTCCGGCCCAGGCGTTCAAGCTGACCGTGCGGCTCATCTCCGCCGCGAAGATGGAAGGCACGCCTCGCGTTCCGACCGAGCTGCAGGACGTCGCGCCGAAGCTGGCCATGCTCCGCTACAACTCCTTCGAAGACCTCGGCACCATCGAAGTCGAGAGCCATGAAGGGGAGCCCGGCCTCGTCGACATGCCGACCGGCTACCGCGCCGACTTCCGCGTGGGCGAGTACGATCCGTCCAGCGACTCGGTGAAGGTGAACGACTTCCGCCTGTCGAAGCTGCAGGGCGCGCACAAGGACGAGCTGACGCAGCTGCTGAAGACGTCGCTCAACCTCAAGCTCGGCCAGACGGTGATCCTCGGCGCCTCCAAAGCCTCGGGAAGCCAACGCGCGCTGATGCTGGTGATCGTGGCGAAGCGCTGATCGCTTCGCAAATTGAAAATTGAAAATGGAAAATTGAAAAGCGCCTCGAGACGGGGCGCTTTTCATTTCTTGGACAATTTTCAATTTTCAATTTTCCATTTTCAATTTGGCGAGCGAAGCGAGCGCCTCGCCTCCAACCACTCCTCCACTTCCTCCAGCGGCTTCGTGTTGAAGATCGCTTTCGCGGAGAGGCCGCCTTTGCGCGCGACCCACGCGCCGGTCACGAGCGCGTTGTACTCGTTGATCGAGTGCGCGTCGGGGTGGATGCTGAACATCACGCCGCGGTCGAGCGCGCGTTGCATGTGGCGCCAGTCGATGTCGAGCCGCCGCGGATTGCCGTTGATCTCGATCATCACGCCGCGTTCGGCGGCGCGATCGAAGATGCGGTCGTACTCGACCGTGTAGCCGTCGCGCACGAGCAGCTTCCGACCGGTGAGGTGACCGAGGAAGGTGACGTGGGGGTCGTCGAGAGCCCGGAGGATGCGGTCCGTCATCTCGTCCTTGTCCATCTTGAACTGCGAGTGGACGGAGGCGACGACAAAGTCGAACAGGCCGAGCGTTTTCGCGCCGTAGTCGATGGTTCCGTCGGGGAGGATGTCGGCTTCGGTGCCGCGGAAGACGCGCATCGGCGCAACGTCTTTCGCGCGCGCGGCGAGCTCCGACTGCTGTTGCGGCAGCTGCTTTTCGGTGAGCCCGCCAGCGTAGTACGCGGCCTTCGAGTGATCGGAGATGCCGACGTATTCGAAGCCGCGCTCCTTCGCGACGCCGAGCATTTCGGCGACGGTGTTGCGGCCGTCCGACCATGTCGTGTGAACGTGGAACGTGCCGCGGATGTCGGAGAGGTGGACGAGCTTCGTCCGCTTCCTGCGCTGCAGGTCGGCGCCGTCTTCGCGCCGCTCGGGCTCGACGAAGGGGATGTCGGCCTTCTCGAACAGCTCGTGCTCGGTCTTCGCTTTGATCCGTTTGCCCGCCTTCTCTTCGAATGCCTGCGCGAATTCGGTGCTGCCGGTGGCGCGGAGGAGCGTGCCGCCGAAGTCGTTCGGCGTGGTGAAGTGGAAGAGCACTTCGATCTCGTTGCGCGCGAGCGCCTTGTACGTCTGCTCGTCGATGGGACTGAGGTTCTCGACCAGCTCGCGCAGACGCTCGAGCACCGCTTCGACGTCGCGCGTGGAGATCACGAGGTTCACGTTGCGGATGACCTCGAGGCGACGGCGGACGCTGCCCGCGACTTCCGCATCTTCGACGGCGTCGATCCCGGCGAGCGCCTCGCGCAGCAGCTCGCCGACTTCGATGCCGACCGGCAGCAGGAAGCGCGACGTGTTCTTGCGCGAGAACGCGATGCCTTCGAGGATCTTCTCCGCCGTCTTCGCGCCGAAGCCTTTGATCGCATTGAGGCGCCCTTCGCGCGCGGCGGCTTCGAGCTCTTCGACGGAGCCGATGCCGAGCTGCTGATGGATCACGCCGACTTTCTTCAGGCTCAAGCCGGGGATGCGCATCAGCTCGAAGATGCCGGGGGGGAACTGCGCGCGCAGCTCGTCGAGGTACGCGGTCTTGCCGGTTTTCACCAGCTCTTCGACGATGGCACCGGTCGCTTTGCCGATGCCTTCGACGTCGTAGATCTTGCCGGTCTTCACGAGCAGCTCGACGTCTTCGTCGAGCGCGCTGATCGCGCGGGAGGCGCGTTCGAACGCGCGCGCTTTGAATTTGTTTTCGTCGCTCAGCTCGATGTACGAGGAGATTTCGTCGAGGGCGCGGGCGATTGCGAATTTGTCCATGCGGCGGCGGCTATCATAGCCACTCGATGCAAAGCCGTGACCGTTTGATCGTCGCCGTCGACCTCTCCACACGCGAAGAAATCCTCGGCCTCGTCGACGAGCTGCAAGGCGCCGTCGGCGTCTTCAAGCTCGGCCTCCAGGCGTTCATCGCGAACGGCCCTTCGATCGTGCGCGACGTCGTGGGGCGAGGCGAGAAGGTGTTCCTCGATCTCAAGCTGCACGACATCCCGAACACGGCGAAGCACGCGGTGGCCGAGGCGGCGAAGCTCGGGGCTTCGATGCTCACCGTGCATGCGGCCGGCGGCGAAGCGATGCTCCGCGCCTGCGCCGAATCCGCCGGCGATCTGCTCGTTCTGGGCGTGACGATCCTGACCAGCCTCGACGAGCCGGCACTCGCCGCGATCGGCTTCTCGGGAACGCCGGCCGACAACGCCGTACGCCTCGCTGTGCTCGCGAGAGAGTCGGGTCTGGGGGGCGTCATCGCGTCGCCCCACGAGATCGCGGCGATCCGCGCCGCATGCGGCGACGACTTCGCGATCGTGACGCCGGGGATCCGCCCGGAGGGCAGCGACGTCGGCGACCAACGCCGCACGATGACGCCGAAGGAAGCGATCGCCGCGGGGGCGAGCTACATCGTGGTGGGGAGGCCGATCACGGGGGCGAAGGATCGCCGCGAGGCGGCCATGTCCATGAAAACGTAGGGCCGGCTCTCCAGCCGGCCCGATATCGACGCTGGGCCGGCTGGAGAGCCGGCCCTACATCTTTCTCAGCGAGCCGTCACGCGTCTCCGGTTCGTGCAGTTCGCGCCGGGGCCGGGGAAGAACACGCGTTGGCTGGCGAACTGGCGCCGATTGCCGGCGGAGTCGGTGCCGACGGCGCGCAGGAGATGATCGCCGCGCGGCGTCGTATCGAGGTTCACCGCGACGCGGAACGTGCCGACGGGCGTCTCGGAGCTGATGTCGGTGCGGGGCGGGCCGGCGATCGACGCGGGGCCGAGCGAGGCGCCGTCGAGGAAGAGCTCGACCGCGGTGATCTTCTGCGTTCCGGTCACCCAGCCGTGGATCTCCGTGCCGCCGCAGAACAGCGCCTGCGGGCCGTCCCACTCGATCTGGCCGGTGATCTGGCCACACGCGCCCCACGTTTGCAGGCCGCTGCGGTTGCCCACGACGTAAACGAGCGGGCCGACGGAAACCGGGTTGTACTTGACCTCGTCCGCGGTGAGCATCGTCAGCGCCTCGTAGATGCGCGGCGCGGAGTTCTCGAACATCGGGACGGTGAAGTCGAACACGTCGAAGGCGATCGTGCGCGCCGGCTGCAGCGTGTAAGGATCGAGCTCGTCGATCATCGTCACGAGGCGGCCGTTCGGATCGTCGAACCAGGCCTGGGGGTGATAGACGATCGGGTTCAGGCGATCGATCGTGAGATAGGGCGGCACGTTGTAGTTCGCGAACGTGTCGAGCTGGCCGGCGGTGGTCATCGTGTAGACCGTGATCGCGCCCGGATCGCCGACGCCGACGAGGTTGCCGCCGTTGCTCACCAGGAACTCCCCGGGACGAAGCACGAGCGTCGTCGTCGACGGCGTGGCCGGATTGGAGAGGTTGAAGACGAACGTGCCGCCGATGCCGGTGGCGACGAGGAAGTTGAAGTTGAAGGCGATGTCGTTGAAGCCGACGAAGAGCGAGGAGTCGCGCGTGGAGATCGAGCTGATGCGCGTCGGCGAGGTGAGGCTGGAGATGTTGTAGATGTCGATCTGGTTGAAGCACGGATCGACGAACGCCGTCGGGTTGTTCGTGTAGCAGGGGAGATCGGTCGCCGGATAGAGGCCGGCGAGGATGTTGCCGTTCACGGCCAGCCGGCGGTAGTGGAGGCCGGCGGTGCGGGAGACGAGGAGCGGTGCGCTGCCGCCCGCCCGGACGTTGCGGAGGTCGAAGATCTCCAGGCCCGCCTCGCTGCTGAGGAAGAGGAAGCCGTTGCTGAAGGCGACGCCGCCGTTCGACTCGCGTGCGCCGAGGGCGCCGATGAAGTCTTCACGGGCAATCTGCATGTCGCCCAGATCGGTGACCGTGTAGGTCGTGAGGATCTGGCCGCGCAGCACGTACACCTGCGATCCGGAGCGGAACACCCCGTGCGGCGACTGCACGAACGGCGTGATGGCCGGATTCTGGCCCACCTGCGTCAGCGGACACTCCGCGATCAGGTGATCGGCCCATGCAGGTAAAGCGAGGACGGAGACGAGGACGACCAGAGCGATCCGTGACAAAACGCGCATGCAAGCCTCCCAAAAACCACACCCGATAACCCGGCCACTCACGACCGGCTCACGCCGCTCGAAAGCGCTGGTTCGCAATTCGTCTGGCTGCTAACTATGTCGGAAATGAACGGGTTTTGCAACGCCGCCTCTTTACACGAACCCCACATGCGGTCGTGTATCATGCCCTCGACCCGCCTCAGTAGGCGATCCGCCGGAAACACGATCGTCGCCCTGTGCGTTGGGAGGGAGAACGATGCTCGACGGTCACGTGCTGGTTCTCAATCGTGTTTTCCAGGCCGTGCAGATCACCTCTGTGCGTCGAGCTTTGACTCTCCTCTACAAGGGTCAGGTCCGCGCGGTCGACTCGCAATACCGAACGTATGACTTCGAGAACTGGATGGACATCCCCGTCCAGCCCGAAGACCACTACGTCGTCACCCCCAGCCGCAACATCCTCATCCCCCACGTCGTCCAGCTCCTGATCTTCGACCGCATGCCGCGCCAGGAAGTGAAGTTCTCCCGCGGGAACATCTACCTGCGCGACCAGAACCGCTGCCAGTACTGCGGGAAGAAGTTCTCGTCGTCGGAGCTCTCGCTCGACCACGTGATCCCCATCTCGCGCGGCGGCAAGTCGACGTGGGAGAACGTGGTCTGCGCCTGCCTCCCGTGCAACGTGCGCAAGGGGAACAAGCTCCTGGCCGAGTGCGAGACGCGCCTCATCCGCATGCCGGCGCGGCCGAAGTGGCATCCGCTCCACCGCCTCCAGGGCCGCACGTATCCGGAGATCTGGAAGAACTTTCTCGACGAGGCTTACTGGAACGTCGAGCTCCGTTCCTAGTTCCAGGTCACTAGCTCACCGCGACGTCGGCCAGCTCTTCGCCCTGGTTCACGAAGCGGTTGACCTCCACGCCGTACTGCTTCTCGTACAGCGAGCGGTACTTGCCGCCGTGCGTCATCAGCTGCTCGTGCGTGCCCCGCTCCGTGATGTTGCCGTCTTCGAGCACGAGGATCTGATCCGCGTTGCGCACGGTCGACAACCGATGCGCGATCACGAACGTCGTACGCCCGCGCATCAGCGCGTTGAGGCCGTCCTGAATCAGCGCCTCGCTCTCGCTGTCGAGCGATGACGTCGCCTCATCGAGGATGAGAATCCGCGGATTGGCCACGATCGCCCGCGCGATCGCCACGCGTTGCTTCTGCCCACCGCTCAGCTTCACGCCGCGTTCGCCGACGATCGTCTCGTACTGATCTTTGAACCCTTCCGCGAACTCGTCGACGTGTGCGATGCGCGCCGCCTGCAGGACTTCCTCCCGGCTCGCGCGCGGGTTGCCCATCGCGATGTTGTCGTAGATCGAGTCGGCGAAGAGGAAGGAGTCCTGGGGCACGATGCCGATATGGCTGCGGTAGTCGGCGAGGCGGAAGTCATTCAGCGGCTTGCCGTCGACGAGGATCTCGCCGCCGGTCGGTCGATGAAACGCTGCCACGAGCGAGATGAGCGTGCTCTTGCCCGATCCCGACGGCCCGACGAGCGCGGTCGATTTCCCCGCGCCGGCCACGAAGCTCACGCCTTTCAGCACCGGCGCGCCGGCGGAGTACTCGAACGTCACGTCGCGAAACTCCACGTCGCCGGCGATGGTCTCGACGTGCGCTTTGCCTGCGTCTGCCGCGTCTTCGGGCGTCTCGTTCATCACCTCCCGGATCCGTTCCAGACCCGCAAAAGCCTCGGACAACTGCGTCCCGATCGAAACGATCTGCACGATCGGCACGACGATGAGGCCGAGGAACATGAGGAAGGAGATGAGGCCGCCGAGGGACATGCGGTTGGCGATGACCTCCTGGCCGCCGACGATCAACACGACGATGCCCACGATGCCGACGAGCAGATTCGTCATCGCCCCGACGCCGGAGATCGTCCGCATCGTCTGCAGCACGCTGCGCAACAGCTGGTGCGTGCCGTGCGCGAAGACGCGCGCCTCGTGCTTCTCCGCGCGATACGCCTTCACGACGCGAATGCCCTGCAGGCCTTCGGAGAGACGCCCGGTGACCTGCGCATTCAGCTCGCCGCGTTTCTTGAACAACGGCCGCACGGTGCGGAACGCGTAGATGAGGATGCCGGCGAAGAGGAAGAGCGTGGCGAAGATCATCGACGCCAGCCGCACGTTCAACACGAAGAGGTAGCAGATGGCGATGCTCGCCGTGACCAGGCCGCCGAAGAGCTGCACGAGCCCCGTGCCGACGAGATTGCGGATGCCGTCCGCGTCGTTCATCACGCGTGAAACCAACGCGCCGCTCTTCGTCGCGTCGAAGTAACGCACCGGCAACCGCTGCACGTGCTGCTGCAGCTTCTTGCGCAGCTCGGTGATCGACCGCTGCGCGGCGAGACCGAGGAGTTGGGCGAGGGAGTATTCGGTGACGGCGGAGAACAACGCCGCCCCCGCGCCGATCGCGACGAGCTTCCACAGCAGGTCGTAGTGGCGATGGGTGATGACGTCATCGATGAGCCGCTTCGTGATGAGCGGCAACGCGATGCCCGCCAGCCGATTGACGAGCATCAACGGCAGCCCGAGCAGAAGCCGATGCCGCGCCCGCCAGACGACATCCCAGGCGTCGCGGAGGGTTTGCCACTTCGCTGCGTTTGCCATGCGCGTCATTCTGCGCCGGACAGCGCGAGTGCGGACCGTACGTTCGGTTAGGAGGGCGAAGTGGAATTGAGAATTGAGAATTGAGAAAACGCTCCGCGCTCACGTGCGCTCCCCGCACAGCGAAGCCTTTCTCAATTCTCAATTCTCAATTCGCGTGCTAGCACGCGGTACGCGTCTTGCTATGCACCTTCTGGATATGTTTGTACAGATGGGGCTGTCATGACGCTGGTGAACTCGGTCTGCGCGGAGATCAGCATCTATCAGGGCGTTGGCGAGACGACGGGGGTGCTCGTCGAGCGGAGTGCCATCCGTGGGCGCAAAGGGCTCTGCAAGAGCATGCGCGATCTCGCCATCAAATCCCGGGTCCTCGGCGACGGCATCTACTACATCCCCATCGACCTCTGGCCGAAGGGCGACGAGCCGGTGACCGTGCACAAACATGACTGGACCGTGATCGGCTCCATCCCTCGCACCACGCGCGCGAGCAAGAAGCGCGAAAAAGCCGCGGTCTAGCCACCGTCCTGCCAGGGCGCGTGGCACGCGCGCTGCACTCCGGCGCTCCCTAGAAACCGAACGCCGCCGGCCGCGCCGGCCTAGGGAGTCCTGAAAAATGAAACGTTGTCTGTCAGTTGTCTTCGCGCTCGCGCTGGCCCTGCCGATGCTCGCTCAGGAAGAGGGAGCCGGAACCGCGAAAGGGGCGCAGGTCGATACCACCGGCAAGGGCTACACGGCCGTCATCGTGATGGAGCCCCATTCGAAGCGCGTGCTCTTCGAAGAGAACGCGCACGTGAAGCTGCCCACCGCGTCGATGGCCAAAATGATGACGCTCCTCCTCACCCTCGAGGCCATCGGGAACGGCCAGCTGCAGTGGGATTCGCCCGTCACCATCTCCGCCCGCGCGAGCAAGATGGGCGGCTCGCAGGTCTATCTGCGCGCCGGCAGCGTGTGGCCGGTGAAGAACCTCGTGATCGCCACCATGATCCAGTCGGCGAATGACGGCGCCACGGCGCTCGCGGAAAAGATCGGCGGCTCGAACGAGGCGTTCGCCGACATGATGAACAAGCGTGCGCAGGAGCTGGGCCTCAAGGAGACGGAGTTCTTCGATCCGCACGGCCTGCCGAATCCTTCCAACCCGACCCAGATCAACCAGATGTCCGCCTACGACCTGGCCATCCTCGGCACGGAGCTGATGAAGCATCCGTTCATGGGCCAGCTGGCGGTGATCCCGGTGATGCCGTTCAAGAACGGCACGCTGGAGAACATCTACAACCCGAACCACCTCATCAATCCGAAGTCGCCCGACTACTACGACGCGGCGACCGGCATCAAGACCGGTTACTCCGGCCCGGCCGGCTACTGCGTCACGGCGTCGGCGAAACGGGGCGACATGGAGCTCGTCGCGGTCGTGATGGGCGCCAAGCCGTCGCGCGGCCCGCTCTCCTCGTTCGGCATCGCCCAGCGCCTCTTCAACGAGACGTTCTCGAACTACCGGATGATCAAGCCGGTGAAGAAAGGCGACGTCGTCGGCCAGGCGAACGTGAGCAACGGCAAGGCGAAGACGGTGCCGGTGGTCGCGACGCAGGACGTCGTGACGATGGTCAAGCGCGGCGAGGACAAGAACGTGAAGGTGAACTTCGCGCCCGCCTCGCTGACCGCGCCCGTGAACGCCGGCGCCGCCGCGGGCAACGTCGTGGTGACGCTGAACAACCAGCAGGTGGCATCGATCCCCGCCGTCACGCAGGGCGGAGTGGAGAAGCAGCCAGGCTGGAAAGCATTCTGGCCGTTCTAAGAAAATGTAGGGCCGGCTCTCCAGCCGGCCCAATGTCGAT
>JAFAVZ010000574.1 GCA_019242175.1 Acidobacteriota bacterium | reverse complement strand
AGACGATCGGCGAGAGGACGAGCGTCATCGCCGCGCCGGCGATCGCGTACTGCCGAAAGTGCCACAACGTGAGCGGCGTGATCGACGCCTCGACCGCGAGCGCCGACTGCAGCCATTTGCGCTGACCGAGAAAGAGCAACGCGCCGGCGCCGGCGTACGTCAGATGAAATGCCGGATCGGCGAGATCCTGCGGCGCGACGAGCAACCGGAACAGCGCCGACACGCACCAGAGATTTGCGAGCGACGTGGGGCGGCCGAGGAGGCGGGAGACGGCGTAGAGGCCGATGGCGATCGAGGCGCGGACGACCGACGCCGTCGCGCCGATGAACAACGGCGCGAGGATCGCCATCGCGAGCAACAGCCAATCCGAGACCCGTGGCTTGTGCAGGAACCAGCGTACGAGCCAGGCGATCGCCGCGGCCGCGAAGGCGATCTGCATCCCGGAGAAGACGAGCAGGTGATACGTGCCGCCGCGCCGGAACTCGTCGCGCGTCTCGTCCTCCAACAACTCCCCCCGCCCGAGCGCCAGCGCCTCGGCCATCGCGACCTCCTCCGGCCATCGGCGCGCGTGTTTCGCGAGGCGCATCGCGATCGCGCGGTTCCAACGCGACGGTTGCCACCAACGCAGCTCGCCGCGGTATGCGAGGAGCCGCGCCGACTTCACGGTCATCGTCAGATCGCCGCGTTCGTTCGCGCGCACGAACCCCTCGGCTTCGAGGAACGCCGCGAGCCCGATCGGCGGCGGCGAGGCGTGCGTGTAGACGAGCAACGGTTGGTCGAAGTCGATGCCGTTCGCGCGGAACGACGCGACGCGCAGCATCGCCGTGCCGCCGCGATGCGACCAATCGCGATCGAGCGGCGCCTCGATCCTCGTGAATCGCTCCTCGGGGAACGACGGCCGCGGAACGGTCCGCGTCGCGACGAACAGACCGCCGGCGATCGCCAACGCGCCGATGATCCATAGGCGTCTTCGCAGCAGCAGCGCCGCAATCACGATCCCGACGGCGGACCAGCGCGGAGCGACGAGCGACGCGCCGCAGGCGAGCGCGCACGCGTAGCAAATCAGCGGAAGGGCAGCAGGGGTCTGGTCATCCTTCGTCACGCACGAACGAGGCGAGAATCTCGACGTGATGCGTGTTCGGGAAGAGGTCCAGGAGGTCGAGCGTAGCGAGACGCCAACCAGACGCGATCAGCCGGCTCGCGTCACGGGCAAACGTTACCGGATCGCAGGCGAGGAACGCAATCTTCTCTACGGCCTGTCGCGCGATGGCGTCGATCACATTGCGACGCGCACCGCTGCGGGGCGGATCGAGGAAGACGAAATCGGCGCGCGGCATCCGCTCGACCCACGCCTCGACCGGCGCATGCACGAGCCGTACGTTGTTCGGCACGTTGCGCTTCGCGTCTTCGATCGAGACCGGCGAGCCTTCCACCGCCGTCACTTTTCCGAACAACGCGGCGAGTGGTTTCGAGAAGAAGCCGACGCCCGCGTACAAATCGATCGCGCTACGTCTCGTAGAAACGTCGGACGCCAACGCCGTCACCCGCGCGAGCAGCGTCGTCAGCAGATGCCGATTCACCTGGAAAAACGCCTCGGTCGAAACGTGATAGCCCTCGATCACCAGTTCGCCGTGCGTGATTACCTTTCCGTCGATCTCCCACGACTGGCCGGCGACCGGATGCCGCGCCGTCTCGACGCCGACGACCTCGCACTCCGGTACGAGCGGCACGACGCGATGACTGCGCATCGCATAGAAGCCGACCGCGCCGCCTTCCTCGTGCAATCGCGAGCGCAGCCGATAGTTGAGCGGCGACGGATGGATCGTGATGTCCGGCAGCTCGGTGATCTTGCCGATGCGCCGCAATGACTCGCGGAGGATGCGTTCCTTTGCGCGCAGCTGCGCATCGAGGCGGAGATGCGTCCAATCGCAGCCGCCGCATTCATCCGCGATGGGGCACGGCGCCTCGCGTCGCAGCGGCGACGGCGTCACGAGCGAAACCACCGTTCCGCGAGCGAATCCCTTCTTCGCCTCGGTCACCAATACGCGGGCGACGTCGCCCGGATACAGCGACGCGACGAACACCGGCAGGCCGTCCACCCGCCCCAGCGCTTCGCCGCCTGCAACGAGCTCGGCCGCTTCGATCGTGATTTCGTCGCCGACTTGCATGTGATAAAAACCGCCCCCTATGAAAGTCCACGAGTATCAGGCAAAAGAAATCCTCCGTCGCTACGGAGTGCCGACTCCGCGCGGCATCGTCGTCGACAACCCGGACGAAGCGCGCCAGGCGGCGAAGGAGCTCGGCGGACGCGTCGTCGTCAAAGCCCAGATCCACGCCGGCGGCCGCGGCAAAGGCGGCGGCGTCAAGCTCGCGAAAGACGCCGACGAGGCGGCCGAGCTGACGAAGAAGATGCTGGGCATGACGCTCGTCACGCACCAGACCGGCCCGGAAGGCCGCGTGGTGCGCAAAGTCCTGATCGAAGAGGCGCTCAACATCGACCGCGAGCTCTACCTCGGCATCACCCTCGACCGCAAGCTCGGCCTGCCCGTGGTCATGGCGTCGCAGCAGGGCGGCATGGAGATCGAGGAAGTCGCGGAGCGCGATCCGAAGGCGATCCACCGCGAGCCGATCGACGCCGTCCTCGGCGCGCAGCCGTTCGAAGCGCGCGCGATCGCTTACGCACTCGGCCTCAGCGGCGAGTCGTACAAGCAGGGCATCAGCTTCATGCAGAAACTGATGCGTGCGTACATCGAGACGGACGCCTCGCTGCTCGAGATCAACCCGCTGCTCGTGACGAAAGAGGGCAACGTGCTCGCCCTCGACTGCAAGCTGAACTTCGACGACAACGCGCTCTTCCGACACAAGGAATTCGTCGAGATGCGCGACCTGCACGAAGAAGATCCGCTGGAGGTCGAGGCCTCGAAGTTCGGCCTGAACTACATCAAGCTCGATGGCAACGTCGGCTGCATGGTCAACGGCGCCGGCCTGGCGATGGGCACGATGGACATCATCAAGCTCGCGGGCGGTGAGCCGGCGAACTTCCTCGACGTCGGCGGCGGGGCGAGCGCGGAGCAGGTGAAGAACGCGTTCCGCATCATCCTCTCCGACAAGAACGTGAAGGCGATTCTGATCAACATCTTCGGCGGCATCATGCGCGGCGATCGCATCGCCGAGGGCGTGGTGAGCGCGTCGCGGGAAGTGGGGCTGCCGGTGCCGGTGGTCGTGCGACTCGAAGGAACGAACGTCGAGCTCGGGAAGGAGATCCTGGCGCAGTCGGGACTCCCGCTCATCACTGCCGACGGGATGTGGGACGCGGCGCAGAAGGTGGTCGAAGCCGCGAAGACGGCGAGACCATCCTGACGAGCTTTGCGCGAGTGTCATCCCGAGCCCCGAAGAGGGCGAAGGATCTCCTGGCACGAGCGCTCGGCGTCCGCACCGGGAGATCCTTCCCCGTCTTCGCGGGTCAGGATGACAGGCTGATGACACGGAGAAAGTGAATGGCGATCTGGGCTGACAAGAACACGCGAGTCATCGTTCAAGGCATCACCGGCCGGGAAGGCACGTTCCACGCGATCCAGTGCCGCGAGTACGGCACGCAGGTCGTGGGCGGCGTCACGCCGGGCAAAGGCGGCACGACGCACGAAGGCTTCCCCGTCTTCGACACGGTGAAGCAGGCGCGGGAGCAGGAAGGGGCGACCTGTTCGCTGATCTTCGTCCCGCCGCCGTTCGCCGCGGACGCGATCATGGAGTCGGCGGACGCCGGCCTCGAGCTGATCATCTGCATCACCGAAGGCATTCCGGTGAACGACATGCT
>JAFAVZ010000258.1 GCA_019242175.1 Acidobacteriota bacterium | reverse complement strand
GCGCGGAACGTCGCTGCCGCGCGAGGACGGAGCTGCGGACTCGCCGGTGCTGCCGCCGTTCGAGCCTGCGCCGCCGCGGTCCATACCGCCACGGCCGCGCCACTCATCGCTCGACGGAGCGGGCGCCGAGGAGCCGGCGGTCGGCGTGGCCGGCGGATTGCCGGGCTGCGCGCTGACCGGACGGCCGATGCGATCGCGCCACGGCGTCGAGCCCGAGCCGCCCGACTCGCGGTCGCGCGAGCTGCCTTCATCGCCGCGGCGCACGCGGCCGCCGCCGTCCGTCGAGCCGTTGTCGCCGCCACGGCGGATGCTGCCCGTGTCGACGCTGCCCGTCGTGCCGGCGGTGGTGCCGGCGCCGGTCGAGCCATTGCCGGAGCTCGTGCCGCTGCCGGCGTTGCCGCCGCGCGAGATGCGTCCACCGTCGATGGGAGCGACCGAGCCGCCCGCGATCGGAGCGAGGCCGCCACCGCCGATGGGCGCCAGCGAGCCGCCGCCGATCGGGGCGAGGCCGCCGCGGTTGACCGTCGTCGACGAGCCGCCGTCACGCGGAGTGCTCGAAGCCGTGGTCGTACCGCCGTTGGGAGAGCCGGAGCCACCGTTGTTGCGCGCGATGCGTTCGCGCACGGCGGTCGAAAGCTCCGGGTCCCGACGGAAGAACGGAGTCAGATCCGTCGCCCCCGCCGGGGACCCGGCGCTTCCTGTGCCGGTACCACTCCCGGTCCCACGGCGTATCACGTTATTGACCGCCATGGCCGGATCTTTGAGCTCGTTGCGAGTGAAGCGCGCCGGGCTGTTCGTCACCGTCGCCGTGCCGCCTTCGCGGACCAGGCGGTTGCGCACCGCGTCCGTCGTCAGCGCCGCGCGGTCGACGCGCGTCGAGACGATCTGGCCGGGCGCCACGAACGTCCAGGGGCGCAGGTCGACTTCATTGAGACGGATGTTGCCGAAGAACCCGAAACCGGCGTCGAGCGAGGCGCGAGCTGCGCCGCGATAGCACCAGTTGTAGTAGGGCTGATAGCAGTCATACCAGCCGGCCGGAGCCCAGCCGACGTAGCCCGGGCCGTACATCCAGTAAACCCAGGCCGGCGCGTAGCCCGTGCCCGGCAGCCACACCCAGCCATAGACCGGGTCATACGCCCAGCGGCCGTAGTGATAGGGCACCCAGCCCCACGGCTCGTAGGAGACCCAGGTCAGACATCCACCACGGCCGTACATCCATTCGCCGTTGTAGTAGGGACGCCAGCCGGCGGCCACGTTCGGGCGCCACGACCAGCCGTAGCCGTTGATGTAGATCCAGTTGCCGTTCTGAGCGAGGTCGTAGTCGGAGTATGCGAGGGAGCGGTCGAGGTACTTGCTCGAGCCATGGTCATCGCGCTCGGCGCGCTTGAGGAACCAGCGCTCGAAGTCGTCCGCGGAGACCTGCGAGTCGCTGACCAGGCCGTAGATGCCGTTATTGTCGATCTGGGCCTGCTCGCCTTCGCGGAGGCGCGACGTGCGGTTCGGCGTGCGGATTTCCACGGCCCCGTCGAACACCGTCACCCGATCCTTGCCTCGGCCGTCGCTCTCGACGGCGTAGATCGCCTCGTCGTACGCGATGTAGCTCGCGCTGTCGGTGTCGATTCGGAGCGCCTCGCGGCCGACCGGCGTCCGCTCGATGATCACGTGACCGAAGCGGAGCTCGACGATCGTCTGCGGATCATTGCCGTCGTAGCTGTCGAGGAGGGAGCGGAAGTGGACGTCGGTGGAGCGGTCGACGCCGAGGACGTTGCCGTCGGAGAGACGGATCTCGGAACGGCCGCGGCGGCTCGTCGCCACCTCGTCGCCCGAATAGAGCGGAAGGTTCACGCGGCCGTCGATCTCTTCGCCGTTGTCCGCCTGGCGCACGATCGTGCCGCCGTCGTCATAGGTGAAGTAGGACTGCGATTTCCCGACCGCGTAGGAGGGAACCGCCATCGCCAGAGTGAGGAGGAGGAGTGTGCCGAGTTTTCGCATGGAGTCTCCCAACAACGACAGCCCGGAAGTGCGGGCGACGTGCCACTCCACGGCAGAGCATTCCGTGCGTAGTTTCAGTGGTTTAGCACGCGTCGCAGGCGCGGCGGAGGGGCGGGGGTTCACCTGTTGGTGACAGGTGCGTCCTGTATTAAGAGCAGTTGCTGGTTACTGGTTGCTGGTTGCTCGCGCAGCTGTGCCTGGAACGAGCCGAGGCGCAAGTAACCAGCAACCAGCAACCAGTAACTACTACGTCCCGTTCGACAGGCGGTCCGCGAGGATGCGCGGCAGCCCCGCCTTGAGGATCGTCGCCTGCGTCTTCCCGATGTCGTACGGCACGCGGAAGAACTGCACGGTCATCCTCTCCGAGTCGAGCATCGCGAACGACGCGTCGGGATTGCGGTCCCGCGGCTGGCCGACCGAGCCGGGATTGATCAGGTAGCGTTTGCTCGGATCGAGGCGGAGGATCGTCTCGCGCCGCACCGAGTTGCCCTTCACGCGCCCCTTCGCATCCATCGAGAAGATCACCGGCAGATGCGTGTGGCCGTAGAGGATGATCGGCGCGTCGTGCACGCCGAACACCTGCGCGGCGTGCTGTTCCGTGAACACGTACTCGTCTTCGTCGTGCGGCGAGCCGTGGCAGAGCAGCACGTTCTCCTGCAGCATCGGCCCGAGCGGCAGATCGCGCAGGAAGTGGCGGTTCGGCGCGCTGAGGCGGTCGCGCGTCCAGAGCGCGGCAAACTTCGCCGCGTGATTGAAGCCCGTCCCATCCTCGACGCCCGCGACGACGCGATCGTGATTGCCGCGGATGTAGAGCTTCCGCGCCTTCATCGTCCGCATCACATCCAGCACCTGATTCGGTTGCGCGCCGTAGCCGACGAAGTCGCCGAGGCAGACGACTTCTTCGAACTTCTTGCGGCGCACGCGGTTCATCACCGACCGAAGCGCCTCGGCGTTCGCGTGCAGATCGCTGACGACCAGCGCCCTCACGCTCCCCGCCTCCAAACTTGAGCGGCTTTCTTCGCCGTCTCCAGGAAGCCTTTCGGCAGCTCGAGGATCAGGCGCTCGACGATCTCGCTCGTCGTCTCGTCCTCGCGGATCTCGATCGTGATGTCCGACATCTTGTAGTACTTCATCCGGCTCTTGTAGAGATCGTGCGCGGCGACGTCGTCCCGAAACAGCGGGCGCTCCGCCGCCTTCTCCCCGATCCGCGCGCGCAGCAGCGCATAAGGCGCGGAGAGAAACACGGACAACCCCTCGGACTGGATGAACTGGATGTTCTCGTCGAACGTGAACGTGCCGCCGCCGGTGGCGATGACGCCGTTGTCGAGGTACTTCGTCGAACGGAGGATGTCGCGTTCGCGGCGGCGGAAGTGCGGCTCGCCGTGCTGGGCGAAGAGGTCCTTGATCGACATCTTCTCCGCCGACTCCACGAGCTCGTCGAGATCGAAGAACGGCGTATCGAGCCGGCCCGCGAGCTCGCGGCCGACGGTCGTCTTGCCGCAGCCCATGAATCCGACGAGGTAGATTTTCATCACCGAAGCCGGCTCACGGTATCACGACCGGAACTGCTCCATGAACCGGGTGGAGAAGTCGCCGGAGACGAAGCGCGGATCGTCGAGGATCGCGCGGTGGAGCGGAATCGTCGTCTTGATCCCTTCCACGACGAACGAATCCAGCGCGCGCCGCGCGCGGGCGATCGTCTCCATACGGTCCTTGCCGCGGATCACCAGCTTCGCCACGAGCGAGTCGTAGTGCGGCGGGATCACGTAATCGCGATAAGCGGCCGTGTCCACGCGCACGCCCGGCCCACCCGGCAGATGGAACTCGCGGATCTTCCCCGGGCTCGGCGCGAACGTCACCGGGTCCTCGGCGTTCACACGGAACTCCATCGCATGGCCGCGGAGGAGGAAGTCGCTCTTCTCCGGAACAGTGAGCGGCTTGCCGTCTGCCACGCGCAGCTGTTCCTTCACCAGATCCACGCCCGTCACCTCCTCGGTGACCGGGTGCTCGACCTGAATGCGCGTGTTCATTTCCATGAAGTAGAAGCGGTTGTCCTGGAAGAGGAACTCGATCGTGCCGGCGTTGACGTAGTTCACGGCGCGGCAGAGTTTCACCGCCGCCTCGCTCATCTCCCGCCGCAGCTCCGGCGTCAGGGCCGGCGACGGCGACTCTTCGATCAGTTTCTGGTGGCGGCGCTGGACGGAGCAATCGCGCTCACCGAGGGCGACGATGCGGCCGTGCGTGTCGCCGAAGACCTGGATCTCGATGTGACGCGGGCGTTCGAGGTATTTCTCGATGTACACGTCGGCGACGCCGAACGCGCGCTCGGCCTCGTTGCGCGCCGTCATGTAGGCCGTCTCGAGGTCGGCTTCCGCACCGACGATGCGCATGCCGCGTCCGCCGCCGCCTGCCGACGCTTTGAGAATGACCGGGTAGCCGATCGTGCGCGCGACTTCCTGCGCGTCTTCGACCGACTGCACCGGGCCGTCGCTGCCGGGAAGGATCGGCACGCCGGCGTTCTTCGCCTGCTCGCGCGCCTGGGCCTTGTTGCCCATCAGCCGGATCGCCTCGGGCGAAGGGCCGATGAACGTGAGGCCGCACTCGCCGACGATCTCCGCGAAGTGCGGGTTCTCGGCGAGGAAGCCGTAGCCAGGATGGATGGCGTCTGCGCCGGTGATCTCCGCCGCGGCGATGATGCTGGAGATGGAGAGGTACGACTGCTTCGACGGCGCCGGGCCGATGCAGACGTCGTCATCGGCGTAGCGGACGTGAAGCGCGTCGCGGTCGGCCAGCGAATGCACGGCCACCGTCTTCAGGCCCATTTCCTTGCAGGCGAGAATCACGCGGAGCGCGATCTCCCCGCGGTTGGCGATCAGAACCTTCGAGATCATGAGGTTGCGATGCCGAAGAGATTCTCGCCGTATTCGACGGGCTGGCCGTTCTGGGGGAAAATCGCCTTCACGACGCCGTCCACGTCCGACTCGATCTCGTTCATCAGCTTCATCGCCTCGATGATGCAGAGAACCTGGCCCTTCGACACCCGGTCGCCGACGTTGACGAACGACTGCGCCTCGGGATTCGGCGAGCGATAGAACGTGCCGACGATGGGCGACGTGAGGATGTGAAGGTTCGGATCGATGGCTGGCGCCGCGGCAGGTGCGCCGGGCGCGGCTGCGGGAGCCGTGGCGGCTTGCGGAGGCGCGGCCGCGAGCGTCGGCATCTCGGCGCGCGGCGCTTCGCCGTACGCGTGAATGACCTGCGGACCCGCGCTCTTGCCTTCCACGCGGACCTTCGTGCCGGCCGTTTCCACCTCCACCGCGGCGATGCCGCTGGAGGCGACTTTGTCGATGAGCTCCAGGATTTCCTTGAAATTCAAATCG
>JAFAVZ010000676.1 GCA_019242175.1 Acidobacteriota bacterium | reverse complement strand
GGGCAGACGTGATCTTCCGCCACCAGCTCGCGGATCTGGAACGGCAGCATCCCGAGCGGTTGCGCGTGCATCACGTGATCAGCCGCGAAGCGATCGATCCGGGGGAGCGGGTGAGGGGAGGGCGCGTGCACGCGGATCTCCTCCGGGAGTGGATTCCGGATCCGGATGCCTGCATGGTCTTCGCCTGCGGTCCGGCCGTTTCGGTGCACGACCGCGTCCTGGCGAAGGAGCGGAACGAGAAGCCGGCGCCGCGGTTCATGGAGACGGCGCTCGACGCGTTGCACGAGATCGGCGTGCCGCCGGCGCGGATTCGCAAAGAATCGTACGGCTGACGCGTACGGCTGACGCGTACGGCTGACGCGCGTACAATCCCGGCCATCCATGGAACTCCTGCTCTGGCGTTGGAGCACGTCGGCGCAAGTCGCGTCGGCGCTGATGATCGCCATCTTCTTCGTCGTGCTCTGGCGATCGATGCGGCGCGTCGAGCTGCGGCCCTGGGTCGGCGCCTGGCTGACCAACCTCGCCGCCCTCGGCGCCACCATCGTCTTCTGGTTCTACCAGCCGAAGACTTTCTGGACTTTCGCCTCGATTTGCTTCGCGTATTTCTTCTTCAAGACGCTCGCGGTCGTGCTGCTCACCCTCGGCGGATGGGGCTTCTCTCACGTTGGGACGCTGCAGAGCCGTTCCGCGCAACGGCGGACGATGATCGTCTGCGTGTTCCTTTACGCCGTCGCCGCGGCGGCTTTCATTGATCGCATCGAATGGGTGGGCGTCGTGCAGTCGAGCGTGATGGCGATCGTGCTCGCGATCGGCACCATCGTCACGATCCGCCAGCGCACCGGCTGGCTGAGCGCCGGCTTCGCCTTGCGCGCGATCCTTGCCGGGATGGAGGCCACCGCCTATGCGCTGAGCCTCGAGCCGCGGACGTCGAAGGAGCTGAGCATCTTCCTCGCGTCGCATTCCTCTTTCGACACCGGCGCCGAATGGGTCATCGCCCTCGGATGCGTCCTCACGCTCTATCGCGTGATCCAGCGCGAGTTGACGCAGTCGAACGACGAGCTGCTCGCGGCGAAGGAGACGCTCCAGGCGCTCGTCGACCGCGACTCGCTCACCGGCCTGGCGAATCGGCGCGCGTTGCCGGAGGCGCTGCGGGAGAGCTATGCGACCGGGGCGACGATCTTCTTCTTCGACCTGAACGACTTCAAGGAGATCAACGACTCGTACGGGCATCCGATCGGCGACGAGGTGCTGAAGCGCTTCGCCATCGCGCTGCAGGCGACGTTCCGGCCGTACGACCACATCTTTCGCTACGCCGGCGACGAGTTCGTGGTGATCGCGCGCGGCGCCGCCCCAGCGCAGGTTGCGAGCCGCATCGACGATCTCCGCAATCGCCTGCAGCAGGAGCGGCTCAGCCCCGAGATCCGCTTCGCCGTCGGGCAGGCGCATCTGCCCGTGAACGGCGATCCCGACGCCGCGTTGCAGGCGGCCGACGAGGCGATGTACTCGGACAAGCGGATGCGCGGCTCGCGCCGCCTGCGCGCGCTGTCATCCTGACCCGCACAGACGGGGAAGGATCTCCCGGCACGTGCGCTCGTCGCCCGCATCAGGAGATCCTTCGGCGTCTGCGCGCCTCAGGATGACACCTCGCCTTCCCACGGCGTTGCAGGCGGCCGGCGCGAGGGCGCTTTTCATGCTGAACGGCGTAGACGGTGCGAGTGTCATCCTGACCCGCGAAGACGGGGAAGGATCTCCCGGCACGTGCGCTCGTCGCCCGCATCAGGAGATCCTTCGGCGTCTGCGCGCCTCAGGATGACACCTCGAGCGCCTTCCCACGCACCCAGCTGGCGGCCCGCGCGAGGGCGCTTCTCATGCTGAACGGCGTAGACGATGCGAGTGTCATCCTGACCCGCGAAGACGGGGAAGGATCTCCCGGCACGTGCGCTCGTCGCCCGCATCAGGAGATCCTTCGGCGTCTGCGCGCCTCAGGATGACACCTCGAGCGCCTTCCCACGGCGTTGCAGGCGGCCGGCGCGAGGGCGCTTTTCATGCTGAACGGCGTAGACGGTGCGAGTGTCATCCTGACCCGCGAAGACGGGGAAGGATCTCCCGGCACGTGCGCTCGTCGCCCGCTTCAGGAGATCCTTCGGCGTCTGCGCGCCTCAGGATGACACTTCGAGCACTTCCACGGCGCCGCCTCGTACGAGCACCCTCACGTTGCGGTCGAGCGCGTCGCGGACCCAGACCGTCGCGTCGGCGGAATCGAGGTCGTGGAAGAGCTCCAAGAGCGCGTCTGGATCGGCGATCTCGACGCTTTCTCCGTCGTCGAAGATGGCGCGGATGGGGAACTCGGGCGACATAGACGGGATTATCGACTATACTCCCCCGGCCTTTTCGGGCGCGTCGCGCGCGCCCCCTTCCATACAAATTAAGGAGCTATCTCCATGTCCGGCCACAATAAATGGAGCACCATCAAGCACAAGAAGGGTGCTGCTGACGCGAAGCGCGGCAAGATCTTCACCCGCATCCTCAAGGAAATGACCGTCGCAGCGCGGATGGGTGGCGGCGATCCGGCCGGCAACCCGCGCCTTCGCGCCGCCGTCGCCGAGGCGAAGGCGAACAACATGCCGAAGGACAACATCGAGCGCGCCATCAAACGCGGCACCGGCGAGCTCGAAGGCGCCACGTACGAGGAAATCACGTACGAGGGCTACGGTCCGGGCGGCGTCGCCCTCATGGTCGAGGCCATGACCGACAACTCCAACCGCACCACCCCCGAGATCCGGCACATGTTCGAAAAGAACGGCGGCAGCATGGGCGTCCCGGGCTCCGTCCGCTTCCAGTTCGAGCGCAAGGGCTACTTCGCCGTCGAGAAGAGCGCCGCCAGCGAAGACAAGCTGATGGAAGTCGCGCTCGAGGCCGGCGCCGACGATCTCGCGACCGAGGATCCGGAGATCTTCGAGGTGTACACGTCGCCCGAGGCTTTCGAGCAGGTGCGCGAGGCGCTGGAGAAGAACAAGATCGCGACCGTCGAAGCGAAGCTCGGGCAGATCCCGGCGAACTATGTGAAGCTCGACGAGACGAAGTCGAAGTCGATGGTTCGCCTGCTGGAGATGCTCGACGATCACGACGACGTGCAGAACGTTTGGTCGAACTTCGACATCCCCGACGAGATGGTGGAGTAGCACGGCGTTCTCGTGACGTCGCTCCTCTTCTCGGCACCAGCGTACGACTACCTCGCGCAGGCACTCGCCCGCGACGG
>JAFAVZ010000541.1 GCA_019242175.1 Acidobacteriota bacterium | reverse complement strand
TTCGTACTGTTCGTCCGCGCGTATCTCTCGAATCGCCTCGCGACGGAATCCTTCGAGCGCGGACAGACGGCGCTCAACACCGGGCAACGCATCGTGGAGGATTACCTCAACGCCTGGCGTGACGAGCAGCAGCGTCCGGAGCAGGTGCTCGACGACACGATCCTCAGCTGGCTGGCGCGCGTCATCGGCCACGACCTCCATCTCTATCGCGGCGAGCAGCTCGTCGCGTCATCGCGACGCGATCTCTTCGCCGCGCGCGTCGAGTCGGAGCGATTACCGGGCGACGTCTACGCCGCGGTCGTCCTCGGCGGGAGGCAGCTCTATCGCGCCGAACGCGCGACCGGCTCCACGCAGTTCATCGAGATCTACAGCCCCGTGAATCTCGCCGCCGGCCAGAGCTACACGCTCGCGCTGCCGTTCATCGTGCAGGGCAGACAAATCGAAGGGCAGGTCAACGATCTGGCCACGACGATCTACATGCTGCTCGTCTTCATCGCCGTCGGCGCGATTGCCGTGGCGTTCCGCATCGCGCGCGGCGTGACGCGTCCCGTGCAGGGCCTCGTCGCCGGGGCGCGCGGCATTGCCGCGGGCGACTTCGACGTCCCCCTCGAGCTCCCACCCGACCCCGACCTCGGCCTCCTCGTCACGACGTTCCGCGACATGGCGCAATCGATTCGCCGCCAGCAGGAAGAGCTGCGCCACGAACGCGATCGCCTGCAGATCCTGCTGGAGAACATCAACCCGGCGGTCGTCGTGCTGCGCAAGGATCACCAACTCGGCGACATGAACCTCGCCGCGCGCAATCTCTTCACGCCGGAGATGCCCGAGCCGATCGCGCGTTTCCTCGACGGCCACGAGCCGCGCCACGCCGACTCGCGCGAAGTCGAGCTGAATCTCGACGAGACGATGCGCACGTTCCGCGTTTCGATCGTGCCCCTCCCCGATTCCGAGGAGGAGTTGTTGATCGCCGAGGATGTGACGGAGATCCTTCGGTCGAACCGGCTGGAGGCTTGGGGCGAGATGGCCCGCCAGGTCGCACACGAGATCAAGAATCCGCTGACGCCGATCCAGCTGACGGCCGAGCATCTGCGCGCCGTCGCCGAACGCGACGATCCGAATCTGCCGAAGGTCGTGGAGACGGCGGTGGAGAACATCCTCCGCCAGGTCGTGACACTGCGCGAGACGTCGAAGGAGTTCAGCGACTACGCGTCGCTGCGCCAGGTGCAACGGAAACCGCTCGATTTGCGCAAGCTCCTCTCCGATCTCGCCAGCGACTACGCAGCAAGCAGCGAACGTGGCGTCCGCTTCGAGGCGGACATCTCCCCCGCGACGCCCCAACGCTTCGCCGGCGACGAACGCCTGCTCCGCGGCGCGATCGCAAACCTGCTCGAGAACGCGCTCCAGGCCGCTCCCGGCGGCCGCGTCCGCCTCGGCAGTCACACCGTCGACTCGCGGGTCGTGATCTCCGTAGAAGACGACGGCCCCGGCGTCCCGCCCGAGCTGCTGCCGAAGATCTTCGACCCCTACTTCTCGACGAAATCCACCGGCACCGGCCTCGGCCTCGCCATCGCGCGGAAGGCGATCGAGGAACATGGCGGCCACGTGCGTGCGGAGAACCGAAATCCGGGACTCCGCGTGGAAATCGAATTGCCAGTGCGGTGAGCGGGCGTCCCGCCCGCTGCCGCTGGGCGTCCCCGCCCAGCGGTTTTGCGGTTCTGCTCGACAAAAACAGCGACACGAGACGTGTCGCTGACGCGGGCGGGACGCCCGCTCACCTATCGAGGCTGAATAAAGCCCTCTAGAATGGCGTTTCGAGTTCGCTTCATGCGTCGTGTACTGCCACCGCTCGTCGTGCTGCTCCTCCTCGCGACTCCGCTCGCGCAGGGCGAAGGGCCCATCGACGAGACGCGGTTCGCGCTCCGGCAGGAGATGCTGCGGATGATCAACCGCGACCGCGTCGCCCACGGCCTCAAACCGGTCGAGCTCGCAGCCGAGGTCTCCGTGCAAGCCGATGCGTACTGCGCGAAGCAGATCCGCAACGGCACGACCGGCCACTTCACCACCGACGGCCAGGCGCCCTACATGCGCTATTCGTTCGCCGGCGGCAACGACGGCGTCAGCGAGAATGCCGCGGCGTGGTCGGCGAACTACACGTTCTCCGATCGCGAGCTGTACGAGATCGCGCGTCGTTCCGAGGCCGCGATGGTCGCCGAGAGGCCGCCGCACGACGGTCATCG
>JAFAVZ010000426.1 GCA_019242175.1 Acidobacteriota bacterium | reverse complement strand
GGGAGGCTGAGCGAGAGGATCACGCGCCAGGTCTGGCGGCCGCCGCGGATGTCTGCCATGGTGAGGTGCATGAAGTCGGACATGGTGGAGCTCTCCTTTTTCCGTTCTTTGTGTGTCGAGCGTGATTAGCGGGAGGCGCGGGGCATCGGGATGGTGCGGGCGCCGAATTCGTCGGCAGGGAAGACATCGAGCGGGAGCGTCTTGCCGCCGATCACGTAGTCGGTCGACTTCTTGGCCGCGAGGAGCTCGATCTCGCCCGAGGCCGGGACTTTGAACGTCTCGCCGTCGTAGCGGAACTCGGTGCCGGGGTCGCCCTGGAAGATGTAAGACACGGTCTTGATGCCGCACTCGACCTTGGGGCCATTGGCGTTCGCCTGCGGGGTGGCGGTCTTGTTGGTCAGGGCACCGAGGTCGAGCTTGAGGGTGAGGGCGGCGACGAGGATCAGCATGTCTTCTTTTCTCCTTCCGAACTTGGGCAACCCATAGTCCAAGGATGGCGCCACGTGCTGGCACACGCTGATCGCTATTATTTTCAATGACTTACGTGTTTTCGCCGAAAATGCGCTGTGTTTGAAATCTGAACAGGCGTATGATTCGCGTCCAAATGGCAGACTTCAAGAAGCGAATTCTGGTCGTCGACGACGACGTGAACATCCTCGCAGGCCTCGAAGCGCTGCTTTCCGATCAGTGGGAAGTGCGGACGGCCGCCTCCGGACGCGACGCCATCACCACCTTTTCCGACTTCTCGCCGGACATCGTGCTATTAGATGTGACGCTTCCCGACTTCTCCGGCATCGATCTCCTCCATCAGTTCAAGATGTATTCGGAGACGACGGCCGTGATCATGATGTCGGGCATCGGCGCCATCGACCGCGTCGTCGAGTCGATGCGCCTCGGAGCCGAGACCTTTCTCCAGAAACCGTTCGAGTTCGAGACACTGGAGCTGACGCTGGCTCAGGTCTCGAAAATGATCGCCACCCAACGCGAGCTCATCGCTTTGCGCCGCTCCGAGGGGAACGAGACCGAGCGCCTGCCCGGCATCTCTCCCGAGATGACCCAGCTCAACGACATCCTCGGGCAAATCGCCCGCGCGCCGTCGCCTGTATTGGTAGAAGGCGAGTCGGGCACCGGCAAAGGCGTGCTTGCCCGCCTCATCCATAACCGTTCGCCTCGCGCGCGTGCGCCTTTCGTCGACCTCAACTGTGCCGGCTTGTCGAAGGAGCTGCTCGAATCCGAGCTCTTCGGTCACGAGCGCGGCGCGTTCACGAACGCGATGAATACCAAGCCCGGCCTCTTCGAGATCGCGGCTGACGGCACGCTGTTTCTGGACGAGATCGGCGAGATGGAGCTGACCGTCCAGGCCCGGCTGCTCAAGGCGCTCGAAGAGAAGCGGTTCCGCCGCGTCGGCGGCATCCGCGACCTGCGTGCGGATTTTCGACTCATCGCCGCGACGAACCGCGATCTTGCGGCCGAGGCTGCTGCGGGACGGTTTCGCGCCGACCTCTATTACCGTCTGAATGTCGTACGCATCAAGATGCCGCCGCTGCGCGACCGGCTCGAAGACCTCCCGATTCTGGTGCAGGAGATCCTGAGGCCGCTCTCGAAGGAGATGGGCCGCGCCATCCCGAAAGTCAGCTCGCGAGCGATGAAGAAGCTCGGGAGCTACCACTGGCCGGGCAACGTACGCGAGCTGCGCAACGTGCTCGAGCGCGCGCTGCTGACGCTCCACGGCGAAGAAATCCATACCGAGGATCTCTCGATGGAGACGCCGGGAAGCATGGCCGCCGCTGGAAAGAACGGCGGGCTGCCGACGGAGGAGTGGGAGATCCGCCCGCTCGACGAAGTCATCGGCCAATACGTCGCCGCTTCGGTCAAGGCATCAGGCGGGAACATGCGTAAGGCGGCCCGGCAGCTTCAGATCAGCCCTTCGACGCTCTACTCCCGACTGAAGGATGCGGATCCGAATCTGTCCAAAACCTAGACGATCGTCCGAAATCGAGCCGCGTCGGTTTCTGCGCTCATTTCTCCTAAGTCGATTGGTTGGAGTGCTTAGCCCTTCGATGAGCGCTGGCGCAGAGCTTGGACTATGTGCTGCCCGTGAATGCCGAAGGAGAAATGTCCATGCATGATGTCGTAGGTGGGTTGGTCATCGTCTACCGCGATTCCACGTCCCCGAACAAGTGGGAGGATGCGCCGGCTGCGGAACGCTTCCGCTTCGTTTCGAATCTCGCCGAGCTCGTCCAGACGGCGGCGATGATCGGGAAGCGGTTGGAGCGAATCGTGGTCGACGCGGCGATCGAGCCGCATCTCTTCGCCGAGGTCGTCCGTTCGCTGCGCCATGGCGCCGATGCCGAGGCGGTTCTGCTCCGCGACGGCAAGGCTTATGTCGGTTCACCCACCCCCGAGGAGCGTTTTCACTTCTACCAGCTCGACGCCCGCGACACCGCGATGTACCTGGCGATGCACGGCCTGCAGGCCACAGCGCCGATCGGTGTGCCGCGCCTCCGCGTCGAAACGATGACGTTGCCGCTCGCGGCCGTGCTTCCCGCGTTCGGCGGCGCCGATACGTCGCGCAGCGAGCTCGTGCTCGTGGCCGACGATGACCGCAAGGCCCGCGAGCAAATCAGCGACACGCTCCGCGCCCTCGGGTACTCCGTCGTTCTGGCGAGCACCGGCGTGCAGGCGATCCGCCTGGCCGAGTCGCTCCGTCCGCCTTACATCGTGCTCGACGGTCTGATGCCGGAGATGCACGGCTTCGAAGTTGCGCGTTTCCTGCGCGCGTCGGTCAAGGGCTACTCGCCGCGGATCCTGATGATGACCGGGATCTACAAGCAGTCGCGCTATCAGAACGACGCGATGCTGAAGTACGGCGTGGACGGCTATCTCATCAAGCCGGCGACGGCGGAAGCGCTCTCGTCCACGTTGCGTCCGGCTGTGGCTGCCTGATTATTGAACTTCTCTGTACAGAAGGAATTCTGCACTTTATGATGACCGCTCGCGGGGGGACGTCCGTCGTCCTCCGCGAGCGGGTCCTCCATGCTGCAGTACGCTCCGGCCACAAGGCCGTTCGCCTCCCCGGTTCGTCCCGAACGCGCTGACGCCGTCATCGCGATCGATTCCAACAACATCATCTTGTTCTGGAGCGCCAGCGCGGCGCGCCTTTTCGGCGTGTGCCGCGACGACGCGCTCGGCCGCGCCGCCGCTGACTTCGTGGACGGCGATCTCCGCTCCGCATCGCATCTCCGCACGACCGCGCAAAGAGGCGACGGCACGCGTTTCGGTGTCGAAGCTGACAGCGAACCATGGCAGGTTTACGGTCACGATCTTTGCGCCGTTTTCCTGCGCGATCTGTCGCGTCACGACGACTGGCTGGCGAACTGGAGCGACACGTTTCTCAGCATCGAATTGCTCCTCGTGGAGGCGGAGTCGTTTGCCGCCGTGGCCGAGGAGGTGATCGGCGCGATTGCGCATGCCGTGCATGCGAAAGTCGGCACGTTCTGGATGCTCGACGAGGGAGAGCGTCGGCTGCGCGCGAGCTGGTTCCGCAGCGAGGTGCCGCTCGACTCGTTCCGCGAATCGACGTTCGAGCTCGAGTTGCCGCTCGGCATCGGTTTGCCAGGACGCGTTTGCGCCGACAGCCGCGCCGAGCGCCTTGCCGATGTTAGCAATGACGAACGCTTCGTGCGCGGAACGGACGGCATCACGACGGCGATGGCGTTCCCGCTCGCGTTGGACGGCAACGTGTGCGGCGTGTTGGAGCTCGCCGGCGACCGCACGCTCGCGCCGCTCGACGACGCGCTCGAGCAGATGATGACGGTCGTCGGCCGGCAGATCTCGCGCGTGCTCGATCGCGACAAGGCGGTCGCGGAGCTGCGTCGTTCGCGGCAGACGTATCTCGAAGCAGAGCAGATGGCGCATATCGGCTCCTTCGACCGCGATCTGCAGAAGGGCACCACACGTTGGTCGGATGAGTTGTATCGGCTGTTCGGCTACGAGCCGTACTCCATCACGCCTTCGATAGAGTTCGTGGTGGACGCGGTCGTGCCGGAGGAACGGGAGGTGTTCCGCGAGCGCATTCTGGAGCACGTCCGGGCCGGAACGCCGATGGACCTCAAGTGCACGATCACCCGTCCGGACGGCGAGCGCCGCGTTCTGCGCGCCCGGGCGATGGTGTTGGCGAAGGAAGGCCGCGCGGAACGGATGATCGGCAAGACGATCGACGTCACGGACGAAGAAGCCGCCGCGCGCGAACGCCGCGAGCTGGAGAAGCAGCTCGCCCAGGCCAGCCGCATGTCCTCGCTCGGACAGTTGGCCGCAACGATGGCGCACGAGTTCAACAACGTGCTGATGGGCATCGAGACGTTCGTGAAGCTGCTCGAACGCCGCAACGATCCGCAGACGAAAGAGACGGCCATCGGACGCATCCAACAATCACTGCGCCGCGGCCGCACGGTCACAGACGAGATCCTGCGCTTCACGCGCGCCGCGAAGCCGTTGCGCACCGCGGTCGACGTGCGCGCGTGGCTGCGCGACTTCCTGCCCGAGGCGCTGGCGTTGACGGATGGGATGACGACGCTGGAGATCGAAGGCGACGGATTGTTCATCTCCGGCGACGTCTCGCAATTGAACCAGGTGCTCGCGAACCTCGTGCTCAACGCGCGCGACGCATCGCCGCGCGGCGCTCGCATCGAGATCACGGCGGCGCGCGTTGCTGACGACCGGCTCGACATCACCGTCGCGGATCGCGGCTCAGGGATTCCGGACGACATTCGCGCACGCATCTTCGAGCCGCTCTTCACCACGAAGCGCAGCGGCACCGGCCTCGGACTTCCCGTCGTCCACCAGGTCGTGCTCGCGCACGACGGGGAAGTGCGCGTGGAGAGCGAGCTGAACGCCGGCACGCGCTTCCATCTGCTCTTCCCGCTGCTCCAGAATCCGAACCCGGAGATGCGGCGCGCATTGCCGAAGCAAGTGCTCATCGTGGAGGATGATCCGGCCGTCGCCGCGGGACTCGGAGCATTGCTGGAGAGCGAGGGCGTCTGCGTGCACGTGGCGTCGAGCGCGCGCGCCGCGTTGGGCGTGCTGGAGCGCTCGCCGATGTCGGCGGTGATCGTCGATGTAGGGCTGCCGGACATGATGGGCACCGAGCTCTATGACCGGATCGCCGAGCACAAGCCGCACTTGCCGGTCATCTTCATCACCGGGAGCATCGAGCGCGCGCAGATCGAGCCGCATCTCGTCCATCCCCACGCCGCGTTTCTCCGCAAGCCGTTCGAGAGCGACCAGCTGATGGCCGCCCTGGCGCGCGTCACGATCGCGTCCTAGCGCGACCGTACGAAAATGTCCACATTCCGGACATTTTTGCGATATCAGACGCATTCCGTTTTGCGCCTCTTGCCCCTTACTCACGTATTTCCATATATTTAGGTATGTTCGCAGTTCAGGCAGCAATCTTGAAATGTCTGCGGTCGTCGGTATGCCTGTTTGCATCTCATTGATCGGTCTGGCACCCGCCGAGGCGGCTGCGGTGCGCGAGCGCTTTTCCACGCAATTCACTTTCGTGGAAGACGGCCGCAGCGACGTCCGGCTCCTGGGGCGCGACACCCCGCGTCCGGCTGACGGCGCGACGATTCGGATCGTGGATCGGCTGGAGGACGGTGACGAGGCGATGCTCACGCTCGCCGATCTGCACCTCCTGCCGATGCTCGTCCAACGCGAGCTGCGTCTTCATCGCGCGGAGCAGGCGCTCCAGGATCTGTCGCATCAGCGTGAACGGCGCGAGACGCAGCTGCGCATCGCCCAGGAGCTCGCCCATCTCGGCACGTGGGAGTGGGATCTCGTCACCGGCCTCACGATCGGCTCGCGCGAGTTGTTCCTGATGGCCGGCTTCACCGACGGCCCGCGCGTCGGGACGTTCGAAGACGCGTTCAGCATCGTCCATCCGGACGATGTGGCGGCGCTCGATGCTGGCCTGCATCGCGCCGTTGCGGAAGGCGCGCTGTTCGAACAGGAGTATCGCGTCGTCCGCTTCGACGGTACCGAAGTGATCGTGCACTCGCGCGGGCAGGTCGTGACCGATCCGAACGGCAAGCCGCTGCGGATGATCGGTATGGCCCAGGACGTGACGGAGCGCAAGCGCAACGAACGCGCGTTGCGGCAGAGCGAGGAGCGCTACCGCAGCCTCGTCGCGCACATTCCGGAAGTCACATGGCGCGGCAATGAGCTGAAGAAGCCGTTGTTCATCAGCCCGAACGTGCAGCGCCTCTGGGGCTACAGCGCCGAAGAGTTGGTGGAGGGCGGCGTCGAGCTCTGGGCGATGCGCATCCATCCGGCGGATCGCGACCGCGTGCTGCGCGCGTACCGGACGCTGTTCGAGGACGGCGTCGCCGAGTACGACATCGAGTACCGCTTCCAACGGAAAGACCGCGCGTGGATGTGGGTGCACGACCGCGCGGAAACCGCGGAAGTCGACGGCGCGCCGCAAGCATTCGGCGTGATGAGCGACGTCACCGCACGCCGCTTCGCCGAGGAGGCGCTGCGGAAGTCGGAGGCGCGTTATCGCGCGCTCGTCGAACAGGCGAACGACATCATCTTCACCGTCGACATCGACGGCAACGTCACGTCGCTGAACCGCGCGTTCTCGCTCGTCACCGGCTGGCCGATGGAGCAGTGGATCGGCCGCGA